>NZ_QPEL01000147.1:0-8939 GCF_008368965.1 Bacillus sp. AY2-1
AATAACACAACTAATAAAGCGAAACCTCCACCAAAACCACAAGAACCACCGTAACTCATATTTTCTCCTCCTTTTGGTTTGAAAACTAATAGGTAGTTGATCATTTTAACTGGTTCGTATTATACATTATGTGTATATCCCTTTTTTGAGCATGTCTACATAAAAATAAGTAAAAGCACTCGTTTAAAGAGTGCTTTAAAATGGATACCAAAAGTTTTGAAATACGTTTAATTTTAAATATACGGCAACAATGAATATGAAAACACCGGCAAATAAAGCGATGAAATCTTCACGTTTCGCCTTACTTGTATAAAACCATGTACGTTTATCCTTCTTTCCAAATCCTCTTAAATCCATTGCATTTGAAACCGTATCTATTCTTTCTAGAGAATAAATGATTAGTGGCCAGAAAATTAAAACACGGTTCTTCATACGAACCCATAAACTTGCTTCTCCTTTTTCAAAAGCCACTCCTCTCGCTTCTTGCGCGTGTTTAATAATTTTATACTCAGACTGGATGTCAGGAATATAACGCAGTGCAATATTTATTGCATATGTAATCTTATAATGAATACCAAATTTACTTAAACTACTTACAAATTCACTTGAATCTGTCGTGTAAATAAAAAGAAGTGTAAATGGTAATAACGTAAAATACTTTAATGAAAGTGTAGCTGCATAAAATAATGTTTCATATGTAATTGTTGCATATCCAATATGTAAAAACGAGGTATATGATTCAGTTAATTCAGATCCATGAGTGGGTGTAATAAATAAAATCATGACAGAGTTTAATAAACTAAATGTAAATATGACACTAAAAACAATTAAAATTTTACGAAATGGAATTTTAGCAATTCCGAGTCCAATACACCCAATAATAAATAAAATTAGCAACAACCTAAAATCAAAAAACAAAAAAGTAATCGTCATACAAAAAATAAATAAAAACAATTTTACTACCCCATCCATACGATGAAAATATGTACTATGCACCTTCCTCCCTCCTATTACTGTCTAAATAAAGCTCCATAAATTTTTCTGGACATACAATCCCACTAAATTTAACAAGCTTGGTTAAAGAACTCTCTCTTAAGTTGGCTCTTTGTAAGGTTTCTTGATCACCAAATACATTAGACACTGTATTATCCGCAATAATTTTCCCTTCATGTAGAACTACTGCACGGTCTGCATATTCTAGTGCGAGATTCATATCGTGAGTGATAAAAACAAATGAGATTCCCTTTTTAGCTAGTTTTTTAATAAACGACATAAATTGTTTATAATGATAATAATCTTGTCCCGCTGTCGGTTCATCTAATATGATAAGCTTGGGATCTATTGTTAATACAGATGCGATTGTTACTCTCTTTTTTTGCCCATAGCTTAGCGCTTGAATTGGCCAATTACGAAATGGATATAAACCACAAATTTTTAAAGTTTCTTCTACTCTATTCTTAATTTCTTCCTTAGAAAAATTATTTAATTTTAATGTAAATGAAACTTCTTCAAAAACAGTGGGCTGTGTAATCATATGATTTGGATTTTGCATCACGTAAGATATGGTTTCCCCACGTTTACGAATAGACCAAGAACTAATATCTTCACCTTCTAACAAGATTTCCCCATTTTTCATTTTGTTTATGCCTATAAGACTATGAGCTAATGTTGATTTCCCTGCTCCATTATGTCCCAACAGTGCCACAATTTCTCCTTCATATATTGAAAGGTTTACATTTTCTAATACTTTTTGTTTATTAGGGTATGAAAATGATAAATTCTCCACTTTAAGTAATTCCTTGTTTTTAGTATTACCTTTTAATATGACTTGTTTCTCCATCCACTCTCTTATAACGTTACTTACCTTTTCCTTTTGAAGGTTTTCCATTGGATATATTACGTCATTATTACTATCAAAATGTAATCTCTTTAATGCTTCGATGTAAATAGGCTCTCTTAAGCCAATACATGGTAATATATTTGACGCTAAGATTTCTTTTGGTGTTCCTATTGCAATGACTTTACCTTCATCAATTAATATAACTTTGTCTAAATCCAGCTTTAAAATTTCTTCTATCCTATGTTCGATAATAACAATCGTTTTATTATATTGCTCATGTATATCTTTCATAAGTTCTATCGTATGTAATGCGCTTAGCGGATCTAAGTTCGCTAACGGTTCATCGAACAATAATATATCCGCATTTGTTGTTAATAAACCAGCAAGAGAAACTGTTTGCTTTTGACCTCCTGATAATTCATGTGGACTTTGTTTATGAAACGTATGCATCTTCACCTTTCTTAATGAGTCCGAAACAATCTTTTTCATATCCTCTTGATTTACACATTCATTTTCTAAATAAAAAGCTACATCTTCTTCTACTGTCAGACCAATAAATTGAGCATCTTGATCTTGCAAAATTGTTCCCACATGTTTACTCTGTTCAAAAATACTGCCTTCCCTCGGATCTTTACCGGCAATTAATACGTTACCTGTACTAATCCCTTCATAAGAAAATGGAATTAGCCCATTGATACAATGAGCTAATGTCGACTTTCCTGAACCACTTCGTCCAGCAATTAGCACTTTTTCCCCAGGGTATATATGAAAGGTAATATCACTTAAAGTAGGCTGCGCAGCATGCCCGTATTGAAAGGTGAATTGTTCAAACGAAATAATTGGTTGCATGTTAACATCCCTACTTTTCAATTTTTAAATGTGCATGTTTCTTATTGGATTTCGCCAAGCCAATTGTAAGTGGCAATCCAAGAACTAAGAATACGATAACATCGGAAATTGTTGCTCCTAATACTTGTATAACAATTTTGTCAAATGGTTCTCCCATCACAATAATATCGAATGCCCCAGCAAATATAATAGCAATGACAATACCAACTAACCCAGTAATTGCCAAATAAGAAATATCTCCCTTGTTAAATGACCCGTTTTTCACACTAAAACCAACTCTTTTTTGAATAAGACCCATTGAAAAACCAATAATCCCTGAACTAATAACCCAGCCCCACCAAATCCCCCAGCCAGCAATCGTATCTGTTACGGTATGACCGATAAGTCCGATTAAGAGTCCTGCCACTGGACCAAATAATGCTCCAAAAACAGTTAATATAGCTAATGCTGGTTTAATAAATGTATTCGGTGCAATAGAAAATCCCCAAAGTCCTAATATCCCGTATAAGGCTGCTTCAATCCCGATTGCTACTACTAACTTTGTTGATAATTTATTCATTACAATTCCCCTCTCATATTGGTCAACTTTTATTATTCTATATTTATTTTAAAAATGAATTATGCATCGACACTTCCTTTCTATACAACAAAAAAATGACCTCTTACATAAGAGGTCATTTTCTTTCACGTTCAAGAATCCTCTTATCTTTCAAAAAACACATCGTGTCCTCTGCGGAATTAGCACCTTCCTATAAAATTGCATAGGGGTTGCTGAGGTTTCTTAGGGCCGTTCCCTCCACCTCTCTGGATAAGTATTAATTTGTAATTCGTATTATGGCACTAAAAAGCATAAATTTCAATACTTTTCTAACTATTTTTATTTTTCGTTAAATAGTACATTTAAATCATTGTATTCTTATCGGAATTATGAAATAATAAATTCAAAATCGTTTCGGGAGGAATGCATTATGAAAGTTATTGGTTTAATTGGGGGATTAAGTTGGGAATCTACATCATTATACTATAAACATATTAATACACTTACACTCTCTCAATACGATCAAAATGCGAAGCTAGTTTTATATAGTATGGACTTTGGAGAAGTAACTACTTTATTACAAAACCATCAATATGAAGAAGTAAAAAATGAACTAGTCACGGTTGCAAAGAAGGTTGAAAAATCTGGGGCTGACTGTTTATTAATGTGTTCAAATACTGTACATCTATTTGCCGAAGAAGTAGAACAAGCAATCTCTATCCCGTTTCTTCACATTGGCGATGTAAGTGCTAAAGAAATGGTAAAACAAAATATAAAACGTATCGGACTATTAGGAACAAAACAAACGATGGAGCAAGATTTCTATAAATCACGATTAGCGAAATATAACATTGAGACAATTATCCCAAATGAAGAGGAAAGAACAGTTATCCATCATGTCATATTAGATGAATTAAGTAAAGGGATCATTTCAGAAGCATCTAAAGAAAAGCTATTACAAATTACAAAGTCATTAATTCAAAACGGCGCTGAAGGTATACTATTAGGCTGTACTGAAATACCTTTACTCATCTCCCAAAATGATCTTACTGTTCCCGTTTTTGATACTGCTTTTTTACATGCAAATACTGCTGTGCAATTTGCTGGATAAGAATATACAAGCATAAAGGTACGAACCTCTATGCTTGTATATAGTTACGACTATTTCCCCCGCTATTTACGGGCAGTAAAACCCCCAACGATTAAAGTTTCACTTTATTTAAAAGAGATTCAATAACTGCAATTACTTCTTTTGAACCACCACATTCTAAAAAGCTATCATTAAGTTTTCGTATACCATGCTTATACTTTTCGTTTGAAAGAACATCTGTTACAGCCTCTTTTAAAGTGTGCACATTAACATGTTCTTTCAATAGTCTACGCGCTGCTTCCAGTTCAGTTAATCTTTGCGCTATCATAGGCTGATCTTTATCATGCGGTATTATTACAAATGGGACATTATAATGAATGGCATCGTGTACGCTATTCATGCCGCCATGTGTAATAAAAACATCCGCTTCATTTAATATTTCTGATTGAGGTACGTATGGAGCAATTATAAAATTATCTGGTGCTTTCTTAATTTTAGAAATATCATTTCTATCACCAATTGCCATTACAACTATCCCATCAAAATCTGAAAAAGTATCAATACAAGTATTAAAGAATGGTTCGAGTCCTTCAAGCAGTGTTCCCATTGAAATATAAATAACTTTCTTCTCTTTAAGTGATTCCAGTGGAAACTTTATATTTGTTTTACGCTTTGAAATACTCGGTCCAATAAAAATGTTATTTTCTCCGAACGATTCGCTATTAGGTTGGAAATAACGACTTGTGTATACGAGACAAACATCACCCTTATTATTCATAAATTGAAGATTATTCTTTGGTTTTACTCCAAATTCATGTTCCATCTGGTTTAGTAATTTTTCAGAGATCTCCTCTGGTTGGAATGGTATATCTGCATTTGGATGAAAAGGTAATGTCTTCAAAAACTCTGAAGGAATTAAAAATATAGGCGAGGACACTACACCTGGAACTTGTAAATACTCCTTTACTAACTCTCCCGCACCAAATATATCATAAATTACGAAATCAAAATTTATGCTTTCACTTAATTGTTTCGTAATTTCTAATATATATAAAGAAGTTTGAACATGCACATGAAAGAAAGCATTTAACCCAGATGAGGTTTCAGCATCAATAGAAATCTCCTTTAATAGATCCGGATGTGTATGTACAGTAGCTCCTAAATCTTCAATCCTATCTTTAAAGTTTGCAGTTGTAATATAATGTACGTTATCCCCTCGTTCAGTAAAGGCTTTCACTAAATTTAATGTAGGGTTTACATGTCCCTCTGCTGGAAAATTAACTACTAAAATATTTAGCACTTATTCCTCACTCCTTACATTTCACTGTTTTAATTAAAGCATACTGTTATTTGTACATGTAATCGTCCCCTAATAGTCCTAAAATGCTTGCTACATTATGTTGATAAATAATTTTCAGTCATCAACATAAAAAAAGCATCTACCTATGTAGATGCCTAACCGTGATAAGGAGTGTTCTGTGAGGTTAGAACAAGCTTCTCTGCTTGTCCTATGCTATCAATATATGATTTATTTTATAAAACGTGAATAGTTAATAGAATTATTTTATCCATTTTATATGATCAAATGGATAAAATACCATTTCTACTTTACCTATTATATTTGACTCATCAATAAGTCCAAGTGTATTCCTACTATCTTTACTATGATTACGATTATCCCCTAACACAAATAATTTATGCGTAGGAACTTTTATTTCTCTCAAATTTGAAAAACGATTGGATACTTGTGACATATCTAAATGTATATACGATTCATCACGCTTTTTACCGTTAGTAAATACCTCATCCTCTTTTAGTTGTATGTTATCCCCCGATAATCCAATAATTCGTTTCACATAGTAAGTAGGCTCGTCTTCTTTTTTTATAATGACAACATCTCCATGATGAAAAGACGATAAACAGACGTTTACCTTATTAACAAGTATATAATCTTTTTCATTCAAAGTAGGTTGCATCGAAATTCCTTCTACCATACAAAATAAAAATGACTTATTAATAAAAATAACCCCTATTATAATTAAGATGTAGCTACATATGTTCCTCCAATATTTTAGAATAAACGGCTTCATATATACCTCATTTCTAATCTATTCCCAGATAAAAACGCCTCTAGTTCACATGAATGCTAGAGACGTTTCGTCCATTTTAATTCTCTTTAGAGGCATCTGTTTTTGGCGCTTCACCAGTTAATCGCTTATTTTTCAAATCAAAATAAGCATCTAAAACTTCTTTTCCAATATCGGAGTTAATGCCCGATTTATCATTTTCAACCCACGGTACTACAACAGAAAATGCTACTTCTGGATCATCATATGGCGCATATCCAGCTAATGTTAAGTTATAACATTCTCTACGATCGCCTTTCGCATTTCGCCCAATTTCATTTTCTCCACCATATACAGTTTGTGCGGTCCCTGTTTTACCAGCTGGTTTATATGGTGCTTTTTGGAACGCTCTTACTCCCGTTCCATCTCCTTCTTGAAATACTTTTCTAAATCCTTCTTTTACTTGATTAATATATTCTTGTTTCATATCGATTCTATTTAAAACAACGGGTTCTATTGATTGTACTACTTTACCAACCTCATCTTTTTGAACGGTTTGTTCTCTAATCTCTTGAACAATTTGTGGTTTCATTCGATACCCTCCATTTGCGATAGTCGAAATATATTGTGCAAGCTGAAGTGGTGTATATGTATCATATTGTCCAATAGAATAATCTAATAAGAAACCAGGCTGATTATCTTTTCTTCCAATTTGTCCTGCAGTTTCATTCGGTAAATCAATACCAGTTTGTACGCCTAGTCCAAATTGCCTGAAATAATATCTCATTTTATCAAAATATTCTTGTTTAATATCTAGTGAACTATTTTTCACATAATCCACACCAGCAATTTTTAATGCTATATTAAACATATAAACGTTTGAAGAAACTTGTAACGCTCTTAGATCGTCTATATCACCAAAATTTTTCCAAGACTTCTTTTCCTTAGTTCCTTTAAACTTCATAGGTGCATCATAAAAATGTGTTCCAGGAGTTATTGCATTTGTTTCAAACCCTGTTAACACTGTCGCACCTTTAACCGTTGATCCAAGCTCATATGAACTTGTCAGCGTGCCTAAAGCATAATCTTCTACTTCCATTTTCCCATCTTTTTCTACAAGCCTTTTCCCAGCCATTGATAATACTTGGCCATTTTTAGGATTCATCATCACTACGAAAGCACGGTCTAACATTGATTCTGATCCTTTATATTGTTTTAATATTTTTTCTATACTCTCCTCTACTTTTTTTTGCAATTCCATATCTATGGTTAAAGTTAAATTTTTACCGCTTTTTCCTTCCGAAACCGTTTCCGTTCTCATTGTATTGCCTTGTTTATCAGCAATGCTTCTTACTTCTTTTTTCGTACCATGAAGTACATCTTCGTATTGCTGTTCGATATAACTTTTGCCGACCCTATCATTTCGGCTATAATCACGCACTAAATAATAATCTAATCTTTCACGTGGCAATCCTTCATCAGCATTTGAAACGTTACCAAGAACGGAACGAAATAGACCATCATTTACATAGATTCTCTCCCAATCAACTGATGCGTCTACCCCTGGAAGTTTCGCTAAATTTTCACTAATCACCGCATATTCCTGTTCACTAACGTCCTTTTTAATAATTTGAGGTGCCATCTGAAAACCTGAGGTCATTTTACTTTTAATAGCTAACACATTTTACTTTTAATAGCTAACACTTCTATATCTTTAGCCGTTAGTTCTTGAAGATTTTTATCTGTAACGCGCTTCCTTTTTAAATCTTCTATTTTTTTGTCTAGCTCTTTTCCGGTAATATCCTTATCTCGGAACTTATCTATTTCTTTTTTTGATACTAAGTCTTGAGTAAGTTCTGGATTTAATTGCATCCAAAAGTCTTTCTTATCAGTCTCAGTTAACTTATCTATATCTTCTTGCGGCATTTCAATAATGTCTGCAAGTTGTCTTGCTGATTTTAATATTTCTTCTTGTTTTACACCTTTCACCTTTGTATATGTAATCGTACGTAAAGACTTATTATCAACTACTGGATTTCCTTCACGATCAAATATTTTCCCACGTGGTACAGAAAGGCCCACGGTTGCATTTTCTCTCTTCTCTACTTCATTTTTATATGTTTCTCCATCAAAGATTTGCACTTTTCCTAACTGAATAATGATGCCAGAAAATAATAAAAAAACACAAAGGAATAAAATATTTAACCGGAGAGGTACTACTCTACCACTCTTCTTCTCTTGTTTTTTCACCTTGTCATAATCTCCTCCTTACAATATTCCAAATAATAATCACTTTTCTATATTAAAAGTAATGTACAATTTTTATACATTGCTTTGTACAAATATTAATATAATGTTTAAAACTTAATAGAAATTAAAACAAATGTAAAGAAAAGATAAAGTTTACTAAATTAAATATAAAAAATACCCAATAACAAAAAGATTAGCTTTCACTAATCGCTTTGTTATTGGGTATTAATTGATTTAAGAATTACTACTAGTGCGTATTGCTATACATTTATCGTCACAATTAGAAAAAGATTGTTTACTTTGTAC
>NZ_QPEL01000148.1:0-12819 GCF_008368965.1 Bacillus sp. AY2-1
GGCCCCGTTGGCCCCGTTGGCCCCGTTGGCCCCGTTGGCCCCGTTGGTAATGTAAATGAGGGTACAGGCGGTAAAGTTGGACCAACCAAGTTTGGATCGAATGCTTTAGCACTTATAATTTCATTATGTTTTAAGTCTTTCTTATTCTCCATCAATACACCTCCAAAATACGTTTATCATTTTTAATAAATGCTTAATAAACAAAAATGATACAATTTTAAATAGAAATTAAAAAACGGATTGAGTACCAAATAAAAATCTGATCACCTACATAGAAAATTAAGTAGCTATTATTTCTTCTTCATTCCCTGAAGCTAAAACGTTAGCTTTTGCTAACTGCTCCTTTTGTTGATCATTCTTTTAAGAGGAGCAAGTTATATGCATAATAACTCAAATAAAATCCATACTACATTTAGGTTAGGCCTTAAAATCTAAAAACCCTTATTCCAAACTTAGGCTTAATTGATCGCTCCTCTCCCTTCCCTGGGGCTAAGTAGCTAGCTCTTGCTAGCTGCTCTTTTTTATTGAACTAATAATAGAATTTTGTTCTTATTTCTGTTTCACAACATATACTTCTAACCTAGCCCTAGCTCAAAGTGTTACCTCCTATATTAAAGAGCACTTATGTATGGTGCTCTTTTTAGTTTCCTTATTTCTAAAAAAATGAAATTTTTATTAACTTCTCAACACATGCATAGTATTCAAAAAGCATCCACATACTATAGATAAGTTGGTAACAGCTATTCCATAATGAATTTCAGATTTTCTCGAATTCTTCCTAAGACAAAACAGTTAGCTATGCTAGCTGCTTTGTTGTATTAAATTTCAACATAAGTACATGCGATTTATGAAATGCTTGATTGATTGTCATTTGAGATCCACTTCAAATTTAAAATTCCAGCTCCTTAGGAGAACAGCCTATGCATCTGTTCTCCTATTTTACGTTTAATTTCCATCTTAAAATAAGAAAATCATAAATTATATTGAATTGATCTCTTGTTATTATTGAAGCTCATCTTTCAAGAACATTTACAAATAATACTCTTTTTTTGCTATAAAATAAATTCTTTATCTTCTTTTACATATTTTCCAACTAAACTACACACGATACTTCTGAGCCATTCGAACTAGTGGCTTCACTCTTCTTGTAAAAGGATGGGAAGGCGTTTCATCACAATTGGCTAACTCATTCAACCCACAAGCAGGCAAAGTTTCTTTGCCTGCTATTTTTGTATAACTTTCTTAATTTGAATCATACTATGCAGGAACCTGTTTACCAATACGAGTCGATTTGGTGTTTTGAAATTTCCTCCTTCTAGGACAAGCGATTTTGCTTGTCCTATTTTCGATTAAAGTACTATTTATATACCTCTCTTCCCTAGTCTTTAAATTTTATTTTTTAGTATCAAAAATAAGAATTTGTACATTATAAAAATGTTCCACACAATAATGTGGTTACATAAGGAGGAGTTAAAAATGGACAAACGTACTGAGAAAAAAGTTGAAGCAGTGGCACGTAAAGCTGCTGATTTAGAAGTTTCACAAGAATTAACTAATCTTAAAAATCAAATTCAACAGTTACATCAATCTTTATCTCAAGGTCAACAGCAAGGAGTACAACAAAATCAGCAAATGGGTGGCCAACAAGGAGTACAACAAGCTAATCAGTTAATGCAACAACTTCAACAATTTAGTCAACAATCTCAACAACAAATGCAACAAGCTGATCAACAATTACAGCAAACAATTCAACAAGCTATTCAAACATTAAACCAAGGATTACAGCATCTACAATCTAATCAAACGTTAAGTCAAATAAATCAAGCTATTTCTCAGGCTCAAGCACAAGTTGATCAAGTGAGCCAACAAATGAGTAGCCAACAAGGTCAACAAATGGGTAACCAACAAGGCCAACAAATGGGTAAGGCCAACAAATGGGTAATCTACAAGGCCAACAAATGGGTAACCAACAAGGCCAACAAATGGGTAATCAAACAAGGCCAACAAATGGGTAACCAACAAGGCCAACAAATGGGTAATCTACAAGGCCAACAAATGGGTAATCTACAAGGCCAACAAATGGGTAACCAACAAGGCCAACAAATGGGTAATCAGCAAGGCCAACAAATGGGTAACCAACAAGGTCAACAACAATTTCACTAAGAATATTTACAGTAATCCCAGCCGTAATAAATTTTTCGCAACTTATATTACAGTAAGCAAACTCCAATTTCTTTTTGTTAGTTATTATTAAAATTAAGTAAATCCTGTATAAAATTTTAAGTTCCGTTCACACTATAACTGTAACTTGAAGTTACATATTATTTACTTGTATGCGTGGACTTCTTTTTCAACAAACCGCAATGGAGCAGTTAGCTAATCCGGCTAACTGCTTTGTTGTGTCAAATGAAGTTTTTGTCCAAGTTTTTCACCACTTGATAAAATAAGAATAATAATAGTTAATGAAAAGGCATTTATATTCAACCTCCTGAGGAGCACTTTAATTAGTTGCTCCTTTCTACATATACAATTTAGATACCAAATAGCGTTTTTGTTCAAAATAATGACCTTACCCATTTGGACACATTTACCAGTATTTTTACCAAAAAATTCATGATATGGTTATTTAGTCGAGTACGTCATTACTTGACAATTACCCTTAGGAACCCCGCAGACAAACGGGGTTTCTTTTATTAACATTCGAGTTTCAATATATACCTGTAAAAATAATCCGTTAAGTGTTAAAATTCCATAGATACTCTTTAGGGAGTTTTCATGTAATTAAACAAGAGTTTAAAAGTTCTCGAATCTTAGCCCCTTGGAGCGCCCTTCAAGGGGCTAAACCATTTAAAATAACGATTTTGTTTAACTTTTATTAAATCTTGTATATAGTTTCATGGACTTAAAATCTCTTTCATTAAGATAAGGGTGCCAAGTAAGAAATTCATTAACATCCATATCTTCATACCAAGACCTTTTGCTTTTCACACCACTTCTTGTCCCACCATATTTCCGAATAATTCCTCTGTCGCATGTTATTGTTAAAGAAGATGAAGCCATAACTCGTCACCTCCTACTCAAATAAGGATTTTGTTTAAAAAAACTATAAAAATTATCACCAATAGGCAAACATCACATATATTGTTATGGATTGTTGTTCATAGTAATGGGCGGAGCACCCTGGTCAGGTGCTCTTTTTGATATGAAATGTGAAATAGAGACTTGCTCTTAAAACCTTTCATGTGATTTTTATAGTTTTTTTCCTTACACCCTTATGTCTGCTTGCTCCTAAGTTGTTAAAGTATAAATATAAATCGGCTAGTTAGTTTATAATGGAGGTGTAAAAATGAGTAAATTTAAAAAGAAATGTCACATCCCATTTCCATGTGCCTTTCCTTTGCCTCAAATCGGGTCTACTGGACCTACTGGATTAACCGGTGCTACTGGAGCTACCGGACCTTCAGGTGGGCCTCCGGGGCCTACCGGGCCTACTGGTGCTACCGGATTACCAGGAACTGCTGGAGCTACTGGACCTACCGGAATTCAAGGTGTCCAAGGTATTCAAGGTAACCTGGGACCTACTGGTCCTCAAGGTATTTCTGGACCTCAAGGGATTCCTGGGATTTCTGGATCTATTGGTCCAACTGGACCTACTGGAATTCAAGGTATCCAAGGCATCCAAGGCATTCCTGGCATTCAAGGTCCTATTGGACCGACTGGAATAACGGGGGGCACTGGAATTCAAGGGATTCAAGGGATTCAGGGGATTCAAGGCATTCAAGGGATTCCTGGCCCGACCGGCCCTCAAGGGATTCCTGGCATTCCTGGTTCTGTAGGTCCAACTGGACCTTCTGGAGCTGTTGGCCCGACCGGCCCTTCCGGGGGACCACCAGGACCAACGGGCCCGACTGGACCTTCCGGGGGACCACCAGGACCAACCGGAGTGACTGGCCCCACTGGACCAACTGGGTCACCAGGACCAACCGGACTTCAAGGTATCCAAGGGATTCCTGGCCCCACTGGACCTCAAGGAAGTCAAGGGATTCAGGGGATTCAAGGTAATCCGGGGCCTATTGGTCCTATTGGCCCCACTGGAATAACTGGGGCGACTGGAATTCAGGGTATCCAAGGTATTCAAGGTAATCCAGGACTTATTGGACCTATCGGCCCGACTGGCCCAACTGGGCTTCAAGGTATCCAAGGCATCCAAGGCATTCCTGGGCCTACTGGATTACCAGGAACCGCTGGAGCTACCGGACCTACTGGGCCTACCGGTCTTACAGTATCTGGATTATCTCAATACGCTTATATTTTCAATACAGCAGCTCAAGTTGTTGCCTTAGAAGCACCTATTCTTTTTAATTCGAATGGTTTAATGACACCTGGTTTTACTCATACTCCTGGAACTTCTCAGATTATGGTTATTAATGCAGGAGATTATAAGATTTCTTTTTCTGTATCAGGAGTTGAACCTAATCAATTTACGCTCTTTTTAAATGGTGCTCCAGTTACCAACGCAGTTTATGGATCAGGTGCAGGGACTCAACCAAACAATGGCCAAACAATCCTCGCTTTAGCTGCAGGTGATATTATTACCCTTCACAATCATACTTCCGCTGCTGCAGTTACTTTGCAAACTTTGGCAGGTGGAACACAAACAAATGTAAATGCTTCAATTGTAATTGAAAAGTTAGATTAATTTAATCATTTGTTTCTTGAAACTCTGGCAGTAAATAACCTGGAGTGGATTCCTTTTTCCAACAAGCAGTTAGCTTTTGCTAGCTGCTCTTTTAATTAAAATAACGATTTTGCTGTAAAACTGCACTTACTTACACAGTATACATACACTATCATGTGGTATTCTTTTTCAAATTTCGTTTTGCTTTAGGGGCGCCTTGGAAAGCGCTCTTTAGTTTTTAAATGAAAATTCTGGTCAAATGATTCACTTTCTTAAAAAGGTTACATATATTATCATGTACTCTTTTGCAATAAGAGTCTTGGTCTTAAGAGCACTTTTAAAAGTGCTCTTTTAATTTATTTAGATGTGTCACGTTTTAAATAAAATAAACATTCAATACAATGAGCAGACAAGACATAGTTTCTATTTAATCGTGTACATTTTTTGTACGCGATTTTTTTATTAAATAAGAATTTTGTTTAACTTTTATTCATTTTTTTGTTTATTTTGAATACATTACTATTAAATCAAGAAATACACAGATTTCTCTGAAGCAGTTTTCTTGTATTCCTTGAACTCCTTGTACACAGGACCTGTTATAACTAACAGGTTCTTTAATTTTTGTCATTATACAATAACTATTTTGTTTAAATTTCCATTGTAAAAAGCATTTTTAGGCAAAACGAGCATATATTTTTATAGGGTGTTGTTGTTAGCGTCATGGGAGTGCTTTGGTCAAGCACTCCTATTTTTTCATTTACAAAATAATACTTTCATTAAAAAATCATTCATATTTCACTTTACGCATAACATTTTTTATATCGTACATACTAATCTGCAAGCCGATTTCCCACGGCTGTACTCTTTCCAAACGGAGCTCTCTCCTCCGTACCACTTGAGGACAGGCGGGTAACTTAATTAGTTGCCTGCCGTTTTTACGTATAATCGTAAAACTTCTTGTCCATACTTTTTAGAGAAAACATCTTATGCCATTTGGAGCAACCTCCAGCACATGATATTTGTACGGCCGTCCCTATAAAAGGAGCGGTCTTATTTTATCTTTGCTTGCCCCTTTTCTATTCAAATAACGCTTTTATTAAAGTTTTATAGGTTTGTTTCTTTTAATAGGCTTAGTCGAATATGTAATCTCAACTTCTCTTGAATACTCAATTTCAGAACCGCATTTACCACAATTAATTGTGTCACTGTCTTGCGAACTCTCCCAGGCATCTATATCCTTCCCTCCACAATAGGGACATATTAAATGTTCTTCGTATTCATTTTCTTCTGGCGTAGACTGTAATTGTATTTCTCTAACACCTATTAGATTGTTTTGCGGATATTTCGCACAAACATGATAAACTTTACCATCTATCATAATGTTAGTGCTTATCGCTAAATCACAATCTACAACTCTTATAACTTCCGCTGTTTTATTCTTATCGAACCATAGTTCCATATCATATTTAACAATCGTATATTGCATCTCTAATTCCCCATTTCTAATAAAATTCAAATTTGATTAAAGTAACTGTGTTTTTCGTTCTTCCATACGAATTACTTTTCCACTTTGATATACAAATGATTGTTCACCAAATCCACCTTGGGGTGGTTCTATTAGTTGGACCTGACCATTTTTAACAACATATATTCCGTTTATTTCCAAATCTATTTCAGCTGTCATTTCTACAAGATTTTCTTTAATAATTCCCACTAAGACCACTCCCATATGTTATGATTATTTTGTCGAAGTAAGTCGGGAGCAATCTCGACTTTTTTATTTTGTTATAGATATTCCACAACATTATCGGGAATAAATGATTGTTCTAATGATAAATAAAGTCGTATTGAAATCGGTTCTTTATTATCTCTCGCAGACTTGCAAAGCTCCTCCGCTTCTTCCCAATCGAACTGCTTATCTTCCACTCGCTTAAATCTCCAAATTCCAATTGTATATTCCTCAAATAATTCATACTGATCATCTGGCGCTGTTGTTGGTTTTAATTCATCAGTAGCTCTTACTTGTTTTGGCACTTGAACAACTACATCCGTAAAACGAACTTTAGAATTTAATCGATGAATGTGTGCTTTCTCAGTATCGAATGCTACTACAGGCTCAACATCAAATATTGTTAACTGCTTTGGCATTACAATCCTCCTAAGCCTCTTTTTTATATTTAGATAACACTTGTTCTAAACGTTTACGTTCAGCTTCTAATTCGGTTTCACTACGCTCTACTGACTGAGAATTTGTTTCCGTATCTTGAGTATGTAACCAATCAGGAACAATTTCATTTCGAGCATTATTTCTTCCACCACGAGAATGGTATTTCTTACGGAATTGAGTTTGTGCAGCTTCAACATCAGTAATACTCTTATACCCCTTAGCATGCCAATCTCTTAAAATACCTTGTACATAAGACATATTAGGTGCATTCTTTTCTAAAGCTATTTTCATTGCTTTGATAACAAGCTGTGCATTCAAATCTTCAATCCACGCATTAATCCCTTCAGCTACAAATGGTTTAAGAACTCCAAAGTTTTGCTCATAAAATGCTATTGGATTTTCTTCTGCAACTTTTTTATCTCTTGAGCAGCTTGCTGCTTCTTCTTTTGTTTTTGTTTCTTCTTTTTCTTTTGTTTCTGTTTTTGTTTCTTCTTTTTCCTTCATAGGGTCTTCGAAGCCCCTTATAAGCCACTCAAAACGAGCTTGGAAGTATTCCTTAATACGAGGAATTTTAAAATCTTGCTGCTGTTCTAAATCTAAACATGTCTCATAAAAATCAATTAAAAAATCTTCACACTTAATATTTTGGATTTCTTTTAACACACACTTTTCAATATTCATATTTGTAATAGCATTGAATTTAAGCCAATTAAGCAACATAATTTCTTTCGTCTTTTTGTTGTAATGAATTTTCCCGTAATCAGCAAACCGCTCTAGCAGCTTCTCAACCGTTTCACGGTTATACCCAGTATCCATTTCTATCACTCGTAGCGGAAGCTCATAGATACCACTCTGTGAAGTTTTGCTATTAGTCATTAAGTATAAGTAGAAGTATTTCTCCTCCGGTGTAAGATCTAAAACGAAAGCATCTTGCCAATATGAAACTTGAACAGGTCTATAAACTGCCATATTATTCATCCTCCATTGTTTTACTTGATTTGCTTTGATATACTTAATCCAATTCTATTTTTAGAAAGACTCTCTATAAGAGTCTAAAATCTATCACTCTGCCAAGTGATAGATTTTTTATTTTCTTCGACTAACTAATGATGCGTTGATCCCCTGCTCTTGAAGACTTTTAACAACTACACGATAACTCTTTGATACATCGTGATCCTCTTTTTCATTACGAAGGCTCTTGAATTCTTTTGCGCATCTATTTAATTCCTTCTCCCAATGATTTGCTTCATTTAATGAACCAGCATTGAACATGTTATGAATACATGTCACCATGCAGTTATGTAATTCATTTGCAAAAGCAAAATCACCTGGTAGAACTAAGTCGAACAGACGATTACATTCTGATTTCATGACTTATTCCTCATTTCTAGTAATTTGATACTGTACGCATCGTTATGAACAGAAAGAAAAAGCAGAATCTAATAAAAGTTGGGGACTCAGCCTTTCTGATCATAACGACAAGCACAATTGCTTGTCGCATTAAATTGAAGTATGCTATAATTCACATGTTAATTTTCTTGGCTATCGCGGGCTATGCGGTAGTCTTTTCTTTTTTCTTTTTGTTTTTCAAAATGAACGCTGCTTCTATAATTCGAATTCTTATCTCCATTAATTTCTTCTCTTGTTTTAAACCCCTAGCTTTCATATAGTCCCCACAAACTGCTGCAATTCGAATATCACCATATAAATTTGCTTCCTTACGAATTAGAGCTTTATATTGATTTAAAGTTGGACTTGCATAATCAATCGTCATAACTTAAACCTCCGCAATAAAATAATTAAATTAAGCTTTTATATACTTCCTTGCTCGTAATGATACTTTCCAGTACTTAAAGACTTCTTTCATTGAAATACCATATTGATCACATAGGACCGCTACGAGGCTCATCATTGAACCTGTAGCATCCAAGATTTCATGCATTACCTTTTTCAAATCTTCTTTCTCACTTTCGGACCAAGTTTTTGAAGGCTTAAACCAACATACCGTATCGAGTTGTTTCAAAGCTTCATTTATTTCTTGATTGACCATGTACCTCATGCTTGTAGGATGAAGATCAATATGCTCTCCATTAAAGAATGGGACACTTACATGACCTGTTGCTTCATTCCACATTTTAAAAAATAACTGTGGATCATCAATTCCTTCAGTAATGCATTTTCTTAAATCTTCTGGTAATCGTCGCTGTTCAGTTTCATATTTTGCTAGTGACTCACGACTCACGGGGATTTCTAAGGAGAGTTGTTCTTGGGTGATTCCCTTTCGTTTGCGTGCCATAGCAACTTCTTTTCCTATGGACATCGTTTACTTCCCCCATTCGTACCTAAAGCAATATTTATTTGTGACAACTTACTATGGTAATGTACTATTAGACGGATTCTTTAAATGGATTGTAATACTCAGTATTGTTTTCTACCCATTCAGTGTGATTCTCCATCCACTTAAAAAGAAGGTGTGTAGGAATAAGAACTCCCGCTTCGCGACATACTGGAAAATCAGAACGGTTTAATAACTCAGATGCTTTAGTACGTTTAATATGTAATAGTGCCATTAATTCTGTAATAGTTAAAAATGGTGGTAATTCTTTCATTGGTTGAAGATGTTCAGTTGCTTTTTGTATTTCTTCTCGGATTATTTTACGGAATGATTCGATGTCAAAGTTAATCATTGTTTACACACCTTTCTATTTCTAATCTTTTTCGTAAATTATAGTTTACAAAAATGCTTAAAATATACTTTCTACATTAGTACCTAAAATTTTAGCAATCTTTATAGCTAATTTAACATTAGGCTGCTTTTTATTGTTTTCTATTTCAGAAATATATGTACGGGATGAACCAACATAACTCGCTAATCTTTCTTGAGATATTAATTTTTCTTTTCTGAATACAGCTAATTTATTCACTTTTTCACTCTCCCTTGTATTCCTATGATTACAAAACTAATTGTAAACCATAGTTTACTTTCGTGTCAACAATGTTTTACTAGTATTTTTGTTTATTTTCGTTTCTTTTTGTAAATTATTGTTTACAATTATGTTAGGAGGTTAAAAAATGAAAAGAACTCTTGGTGAAACTATTAAAGATTATCGTTTAAAAAATAAACTCTCCTTGCGAGATTTTGCTCAAAAATGTGATGTAAGTCATACATATATAGATAAACTAGAAAAAGGCATTGACAGCAGAACCGGTAAACCTGTAGAGCCGACGCTATTAGTAATCGAAAAAATATCAAAAGCAATGAACAGAAGTACAGAAAGCCTTTTAGAAGAAATAGGATTTATTAAGAATTACAATAACAATGAAACAGATATTATTATGGATCGTGAACTCGGTCTCTGGTTTAAAGACATCAAAGAGGCTTCACCAGAAAAACGTGAAGAGCTTAAACAATTCTGGGAATTTATAATCGAGAAAGAAAGAAATCGAAAGTAGCATACATAATGGAACAACAAAAAACACAACAAAAACACGCTAACCTTTTTGTTGTGTTTTTTCATCTACTACTTTCAACATAAATGAAAAGCAATGAAAATAACCGAATGTTGTCGACTTAATTCGACAAATTTATATTTAATAGTTTGTTATAATTTTTTTGTTTTCTACAAATCATTTATACTATTTCATTAAAATATACGAATATTTTTTTGATAAACACAAATAAAACAATTTTAGAAAAGGTGATTATATGCCACAAGAAATACACATACCAAATTCAATTACAGATGCCGCACTTAATAATCGATTAGTCTTCTTTATTGGTGCAGGATTTTCAAAAGATTTTGATTACCCTGATTGGGAAGGTCTAGTAATTAAGTTTCTTCAAAAAATTATATTAGATGACCCTTCTGTAGAACCATTCTTAAACCTATTAAAATCCAAAAAAATGGAGATTTTAGATGTTTTAAATTATATTAAGAAAGAAAAAGTAATTATCAGTGACATAATTAAAGATGAATTCAAATACGATGATACGAAAGCATCTCTATTAAGTAAACATAAAAAATTGTTTGAAATCTCTCAAAAAGTTATTACAACTAATTACGATAAATTATTGGAGAATGCCAGTGGGAATTCAATCGAACTAGTAGTACACACAAACACACATATGGTTGCAAAGTTATCTACTTTAGATTCCTTTGTATATAAGATTCATGGTGATCATTTAGATGCAGGAAATTGTATTCTATTAAAAGAACAATATGATTCACTATATAAAATTGACAACGCTGCGCTAGAGCAACTAAAAGCCATAATTTCAAATAATGTTGTGCTATTCATTGGTTTTAGTATGAATGATCCTTATATAGCCAATTTATGTACTTATATAAACAAAATTTATGATGGTTATAACGAGAAAGGTTTCATTCTTACTACAAATAATGAGGATTTCTCTGAATATAATATTAAAAATATTAATTTAAAAGAGCATACTAACATTCCACTATTCTTAGATAAACTAATAGCAGAAATAAAAAAAAAAAAGCTCCCCATCCCTATCAATAAGACCCCTTCTTTAGACACTGATACGAATGTAGATGTAGATGAAGATGAGCTAAAGCTTTTTATATTAGATTTTCATAAGGGGAAAAAAGCTTCTAATAGTTTAGATTTTAATGAACACGATATTGAAGAAAAATTTGAAAAAATGGTATGTAGCAACTCTTTTAGAAAGGAATTAGAAGAATACTCTGCATTTTTCCCATCAATTGATGAAATTATGATGACCCCAGATTATTTAGACTTTGACAATAAATCAGTCATAAAAAGCATCGTTCGTACATGTTATAACAAGGTTCATACTCGATTTGATAATGGAGAAACTATTTTTGAAGAAACTGTAGAAAAAATTTTTCAAGAGTATCGTACTGAATTTGAACTTAGTAAACCAAAACTACAACTCTATTTAAAGATTTTAGTCTCCTGGGTTATATTTGGTTGTGATATTTTTAATGAAGACAAACGGAAATTGAGGGCTTAAAATGAATTATTTTATGATGGATAAATACCAAAGTATTGAAGAAAACGTTTTGTATAGTGCTAAAGTTCTATATTCTCTCTTAATAAAAGGAAAATCCATACACATAGATGAGTTATTCGAGCTATTCGCTGAAAAACAAGGGATAATACTCAATATTAATATAGAAAGAGTACTATATCTTTCTATGACTTTTTTATACGTTACAAGTTTAATTGATTTTAATTCAAATATGATAAAGAGGTTATGAAATTGATACTAAAAAAACTACTTATTTATTCTTTTAAAGAACTAAGTGTACTGAAGGAATATACTTTTAATACACTTGGGCTAAATATAATTCTTGGAGAAAAAAAAGATGAACATGACGAGGCAAACGGGGTCGGAAAAACCACTATGGTTGAGTGTATTTCTTTTCTATTAGGAAAAGAGATACATAAATACTACACTGATACTCCTATTTTAATAAACAAAGAAATTTTCCTGGCCCTTGAGGTTAGCTCTAATGGCAGAACAATGTTCCTAGGCAGACATATTAATACTCCGGAAAAAGGATACGTTTTATTCGATAATAAAATTAATTATAATCTATCTGAATGGAAGCTTTATGATGATACTGACTACAAAAATTTTATACATAATGAAATTTTAGGTGAAGAAACTACAAATATCACTTTTGCTGCTGTTAGGGATTACATTATGCGTGATGAACAAGATGGATTTACTAAAAACAACTTGGGTATCGCTAAAAGGCCTGTAGTTTATCAATCTAAAGCTTTGGCTTTTTTATGCGGTTTACCCTATAATTCAGAAATCGAAATTAAAAAAATAACTAATGAAATATCAAAATTAAAAGATGAAAAAAGCGCCTTAATGACTTCCATTGGTGAATCTGTTTCAAGTTTAAAGTCACGTAAAACAAAATGCTTGAATGAAATCAAAAAAATTGAAAAAGATATTAATCAAATTAATATAAAC
>NZ_QPEL01000149.1:0-18516 GCF_008368965.1 Bacillus sp. AY2-1
ATATTATATACTGTTTTAATAGTTAAAAGTATCGTTACAATTTAACCACTTTATATATTAATCCCTGATTCATTGAATTCTCTCCTAGCCCATCTATTCTAGGTAAACTAAGGGGATTATACAAAGCGAAATATCATCAACATAAATTTATATAAGTAATGCAAGAAAAGATACATGCAAAAACACCTTTCATTAATAGTGAATGAAAGGTGTTTTTGCATCTTAAAATATCGTATATCATTTCAATTATTTTAAAATTATTATATAAAGATCTCCCTTATTTATTGTTCCAAATTGTCTTTTGATTTACTATTTAATTTTTTGTTCTGTAATAATAAATCTTGAGAGTAATTCTGTTAATGCTTCTACCTTTTCTTTCATATTGTTCGACTGTATTGAAATTTCTTTGATCGAATCTGATTGTGATTGAATTGATTGTACTGTTTGAGTTGTTTCTCTTTCTACTTGTGCTGCAGTATCAGATACTAGTGAAAGAGACGCATTTACTTCTTCTGTGCCAGCAGACATCTCTTCTGTTGCTGCAGAGACTTCTTGAATTTGACTTGTAATTTTATCAATATCTCTCATAATAGATGAGAATGTTTGATCCGCTTTGTAGGCCGCTTCTTTTCCTTCTGCTGCTTTTTGTTCTCCTTTTTGCATGACATGAACTGTATCTTGAGTATCTTGTTGAATAGATTTGATTAAATGATTAATTTCATTCGCGGACTCTTTAGACTTTTCGGCCAAATCCCTCACTTCTGCTGCAACCACTGCAAACCCTTTCCCATTCTCTCCAGCACGTGCCGCTTCAATAGCAGCATTTAGAGCAAGAAGATTAGTTTGCTCGGCAATATTAGTAATTGCATCCAAAGCTGTATCAATCTGTTGTGTACGTGTAACAAGTCTATCTATTACTTTTGATGTTTCCTCGACAACATCATGAACACTATTCATTTGAAGAATAGAATGTTTTATCACTTCACTACCTTTATGTATTTGTTCCGTGGTTGTTACTGCTACCTCAGCAACTACTGCTGAAGATTCAGCTACTGTTTGCACACCAATTGTTATTTCTTCCATTGACGATGAACTCTCTTGAATACTAGTTACCTGTCCTGCTATTTTTTCTTTTACTTCAGTAATAGTCTGAACAACCTCATTTGAAATATTAGATGCTCGCTTTGTATCTTGTAAAACCCCCTCTGTAGAAGAAATCACCTCTTGTGTTGTCGTCTTAACATTCGCAATTAATTGTTGTAGGTTATCTAACATACTATTAAAAGACTGTACAATGATTCCTAACTCATTATTTGCTTTATAAGAAGTACGTATTGTTAAATCACCTGCGGCTACTTTTTCCATATCATTTTGTAATAAAATAAGTGGTTTTCGTATAGTAAGTTTAATAATATATCCAATAAATATAACTATGACAATTGCTAAAATTGAAATAACCACAAACATTATCATTGTATTTTGAGCACTGCTATTGTTAACTTTTTGTAACTGGTCTGCATTATTACTATTATATATAATTAGTTCGCGAATTGACTGAATTGTTTTTTGCATATTAGGTTCAATTTC
This sequence comes from Bacillus sp. AY2-1, assembly GCF_008368965.1. Classification (NCBI taxonomy): domain Bacteria; kingdom Bacillati; phylum Bacillota; class Bacilli; order Caryophanales; family Bacillaceae; genus Bacillus; species Bacillus sp. AY2-1. The sequence goes on from NZ_QPEL01000149.1 coordinate 1,588, forward strand.
TTTTAGATAATAGGCATAAGCTTCCTCATTATTAGATTTCCCTAATTCTTGTGCTTTTTCCATCTGAGTTCTTAATTCATTAAATGCTTCATGAAATGTGTTATATAGTTCTTTTTCTTTATTAGAGATAATTTTAGCTTCATACTGCTTTAATAACTGATCGTTTTCCTTACGCATCCCATCCATTTCTTTTATCAAATCGTTCATTCTTTTCTCATCTTTGGATAGCATTATTTCCATAAAGTTCATATTAACATGGTAAAAGTTAGATTCTATGGTTCCTATCCACTCGATTGATTTTAAGTCATCTTCATACATATTAGAAGAAGCACTTTTTCCTCTTTCTAGACCCCATCCGCCTATTAGGGATAATACTATACAGGAGATACAAGATATAAGTATTAATATGTTTAGTTTTGTACCAACCTTACTGTTTGCTAAAAATTCCAATTAAAACTCTCCATTCTTATATATAGTTCAGGTAATATATTGTATACTAAGAATCTAAAATATACGATATTAATTTTTAAAATATAAAAACATGTATAATTCTGAAAAGTATTATACATCAAAATGTTTAAATTTGTAAAATTTTATCATTAACATAATACTCTTTTGTATAATGTATAATGATTTTCTATGTGTCTTTTTAAGGGTACTGCCACATCACTAGTACCTAACAAAAATAAACTACCCTACAATAATAAAATTAAGCAACTTGTACGAAATTTTATTGTTCTGGAGTAATTCTAAATTCTTAAGTTGATCGCCATGTGGTGCTACCCTTATTAGAAATTAAACATCTTTATTACGGCTATACGGAAGACAGTTTCAGGTCTTTTCATCTGATAATTATTCCTTTCTAATTCAAAATAAATATCTCGTAATTTCTCCACCTACAGAACTACTTACATGTGAGAATTCCTCTAACCCAAATGTCTCCTAATTCACTAGCTGTCTCTATACTTATATACCAACTAACAGGTGAAATTATAATTTCATATACTTACCAATAATTATCCATTTATATTTCCACATGAATAAAACCCTATTTAATTATATAAAAAATACATAATTAAATAGGGTTTGGATTGTTTCAAATTTACACTAACAGATCTGCAATGAGGTACCTACATTATTTTCTCGTTTCATGTGCTTTTCTAAATAAATCTTTGTTGTTTGAATGTTTTCATGCCCCAATGTTTGCATTAAATGATATAAATCTGCACTTCCTTGTTCAACTGCCATGATTGCGAATGCATGACGGAATGTATGTGCCGTTACAGGATTTTCACGATACTGTAGAAACTCTAAGTTTGTCTTTTTTATCATATCTGTTACTTGATTCGATAGTGTTTTAGAGTTATAAGTACTTCCTCTTTGATTTTTAAATAACGGACTCTCATCCCCTTTTTCCAATACCGTTTGACATCCCCTTCTCCGCCTCATTTCACAAATACACTGGTATAAGTGTTCCGAAATGAAAAGTTCACGTACTTTATCTCCTTTTCCAGTGACTTTTAACCAGTACTTTCCGTCATAATGTAAATCTTTCACTCTCACGGTGCACAATTCTTGAATTCTTGCACCAGTACTTGCCAGAGCAAGTAAATTGTATAGTGTACTACATGTCCTCTTTCTTTATAAAACCCTAAAATTTTCATAACCTCATCATAGGATAAGTCCCGATTTGGCCGATCCTGCTCATTTACATTTGCGCGCTGCAGTTCCTCATGAAGAGGCTTTTCAATGTAAGAAAATACATGAAGATGTTTTAGAAAAGAACGAATGAGCATTGTATTTACCAATATGCCAAGGTTGCAATGTTTTCAATAAAGAGTCATTTTTCTGTACCTTTTCCCCATTCAATGCAAATTCTTCTGCATGCTGCACCATGCACTGACAAAATGACAAGATTTCAGACATATAACTCTTTTTCGTATCCTCTTTTCTATTCTTCTTCTCATCCATATCTTTTTGTAAATGTACGAAATGATAAATGACCTCCAGGTCACTTAAATACGTATATTTACTCTTTCCCTCTTTTTCCGCAACCTCCATCTTTCTTCCACCATATCTACATAACGATTATTATGCAGATATGGGGCGATATCTCTTATATCCTCTAAATATATATCTATATATTCACTTTGTTTATTTATAATAGATAAAATTTCTTTTTAATTTTTATTATTCATATTTCAAATTTACCTCTCCTATTGAAGATTATAATAATTAATCTCTTTATTACCTATAATTATTATTTCATTTTACTTCTATTAATTATACAAATGATAATTCATTTTTCTTCTGTAAGAACGCTACATTCTTCTCTATATACTTATACTTATATTTTTTTATAATTTATTAGTAAATATATATTATTTACTAGTTAACTTCTTAACTTTGATAGTGATTTTATAATAAAAACAGCTATAAAAATTTATTAATATATAAAATAGATTAAAAACATATTCAAAATACAAAAATGAATAAAATGTTTAATAAAATCTATTTCTTATTTTAAATACAAATCAGATTCTGATATGATATATACATACCTAAAATATTAGCAAACAATAGTTATGGAGGTGTCCTTTCATGACACAAGATTTATTATTCATTACAAAACCTACTGTAACGACAAAAGAAGCAGCCAACTTATTAGGAGTGACGGTACAAACAATTTTAAAAAAAGAAAAAGATGGATTAATAGAATGTGTATATAAAGATAACTGGAAGCAATTCGGTAGTAAGATTTTCTATTTAGAGGATATTGAACGTTTAAAAAATAAAAATGAGGTTAAAGGCCTTAGCACGAAAGAAGTATCTGAAATTCTTAATGTTGCACCATCTACTATCTTTACATATATCAAATCTGGAAAATTACCCGCAACAATGGTGAAAAAAAGAGGAAAACAAGTATATCTTATCGATGAGGAAGAGCTAGAGATTTTTATACTTGATTATGAAAAAAACAAAACAAAAGAGCGAAAAACATTCATTACGAAAATTCAAAATGCAGATATATACTTATATCAATTATTAACGCATCAACATAACGGAAAAGCAGCTAGGGTAATAGAAATCAATGGAGCAGACGGGAAGATTCTTACTGAGGACGAAGAAATTTTTTCTCTATCCACTTATAAGGAACATGATTACACCTTTGAACCCTTCATTAAAAAAGCGGTAATTACAAAACGAGGGTATTTATCTTTTTCATTTAAAAAACCTCAATTATTTAATTCCATTACTTATAATTTAATAAACTTATTTTATAAGGAGCTAGGTGTCACAAATATGCGATTGAGTATTTTATCAGATACTATCAGATTAGAAATTAAACCTTTCGTATTACAAGTAGATCCATTGCAGTTTCAAGAGGAGATTAGGTACTTACATTCTCATATGAAATCTGGCACGATCCTTCCACATGTAGAAGGTATTTACTTTAAAAGTAATGTAGAGCCATTAACTTTTCATGCAGATCATGAATTCAAGCAAAAAGTAGTTGAAATGGCAGCGGAAGCTGGTATGAGACAGGAAGAATTCTTATTACAAGCTGTAAAATCTTATATGACAAATTTTAAAAAACACTAAATCTACTACTTATTAAAAGAAGCGTAGAAATAAAATCTATCTACGCTTTTAAAATTGTTAAATTTAATTATCCTATATAAGTATCTTCAAACACTTTTTGTTTTTAAGGTACTAAATCGTTGGTCTGTACAAAATGATAGTAAAATTCAAATTTTAAAAAGTATCTCCCGTTACTCCTATTGGCATTTAAATTAGAGAACAGTTGATAAAGTAGGGGCAATTAAACTTGAATTTACTGTAGAGCCTTATAAAAATCCACTCACTTTTGACGTTTGTTACCTTCCAAAATATTTGTCATTCCCAATAAATACAACAGTGTGAAAATATCATAAATATAAAGTTGTACCTATCCAAGTTTGTAAATTTAAGAAATTAAACCGAGAAATTTGTAAAATCTTTTTTATTTCCAGAATTGACTTATTGAAATTATAAGAACATAAAACGATTAATACTTTTTAGAACACTCAAATAGTCACTTAACTTAAACTATCTATGAATTATATACCTAAAGCTTTTACTACAGTAGAAATAGAATTTCAGTATCCAAGAGTTCATTAAATAGGAATTTAACGTGAAGATAAAATTTATAGTGAAAGTTTTTGTGCCTCCCCTTGTTGTTGTAGAAAGACATGAAAATGGATACTTTTTAGACAAGAAAGTGGATACTTCTATTCCTATCATTGTTTTGGGACAAGAAAATGGGTACTTTTTTATAAAGTATTTTTTCAGTTTTACCGTTATGTTATGTCCGGCGCCACAAAACTAGGTACTTATATGATAAAAACTTAGGTACTTTTTAAGATGTTTAGTATATCAGCTGGTCCCCAAGTTTGTATCGTCAGACAGATTAAGAAAGTATCTAAAAACCATCATACTACAAGTACTGTTAAATCAATATTCTACGTTGAGAATTTAGTTTGTAATTTCTTGTTTTAGTACAATGGTCAATTTTAGATTGACTTAATTGTATCAACTTAAGAATGAAGAACGAAAAAAGACATGGAATGCACCATGTCTTTTTGTTTAAATATGCACCGAACTATTTCGTTGCATATCCTCTAGTGAATACATATGTTTTACCACATCAACTGTAAACTGAGTGATGTAATCAAACTTGGAAATTCAGACAAAGATTCAAGACTCTAGATAAAGAAGATATTATTGAGTACATATGATTCAATTTTTCTAAGAGTAGCTCATTTTATTTATTGAAGGATATTTTGATATTTATTCATATAACTTACTCTATACGGCTCTGATAAAGCATTTATTGCCATCCATAAATGTTTTTTCGTTTCTAATTGTTGCATAGGAATATCTTTTAAACTAGGATTGTTTAGAATTACTGTTGCTGCATTATCAATTCTCTTCATAAGGTCTTCTTCTGGATTGTTTTGAAGAGAAGAATTTTTTAATCCCCATTTTGTCATAATGAAACTGTTTGTTTTACTCGAAGGATTAATGATATTAGCTTTGCTATTTAATCGGCTTTTTGTTTCATCATGATAAATCTTGATTTGATAACCTTCTTTTAAAGGAATAACGTCTTTCCCCATTATTACATTTGTTCCTTCCATTTCTTTTGTGTAAATGTTTTCTCCTTTATCATTAAATACCTCAATCGATGCGTATTTTTCCCCTGCATAGTAGCTGTGGGGAGTTTTAGAAGTAATCATAAAAGTAGCTTGTTGCTGGTTCATATCTGTATGTAACTCAGCAAATTGATCATCGCCTAATCCTAAAAATATAATTTTTTGATTAACAAGATTACTCACTTCAATTTTGTTAATGTCAATCGATAAAGAGTTATTCTTTTCCTTTACGTAAGCGTAATATTGTTTGAAATGATACTTTCCATCCTTCCCACTAGGAATCTCGACGGCATAAATACCATTTGGAACATCTTGAAATTTGATATCTTCTGTTTCAATTTTTTGTTCTTGAATAACTTTATTTCCTTCTTTTAACTGAATTTTTTCTCCTTTAAAGCTTTCTATATGACCAGTATTCAAATGGATGTTTAAGTTTCCTTTTAACCCTAGTGGGGCTATTTGCTGATTTGTAACCAATTCAAAATTAGAATTGATTAAGATTTCGGGATCCACTATCGCTCTTGCTTCAGCTAATTGAGCTTCAGGTACAATATCAGCTAATGAACTAACTGCCTGATAGCCTTTTGCTCGGTTTATCTCTGTTTGAGTATCATTAGGGTCTAGACCCCAACTTTCGAAAACAGGTGTAAAGTCAAACTGACTATGCTCACTGTAATACTGGTTCATTAAATCTGGCAAAGGATAATCCCTTTTATTGAAACCATCTTGGCTAGTTAATTTCCGATAACCTTGATACATTTTTGTAAAAGCTTCATTTCCGGCTTTTTGTTTTGCCATAGATAGAAGAATGAGCTTTTGCCTTAAATCTAAATCATTATATTTTTTATTTTCCTTCATTACAGCATTATATAGATTTTTCTCAACGGTTTCCTTTTTTCCAAAGTCAAATAACCAGCCAATATGATCTGCCTTTTTACCGTATTTACTATATTGATATTGGACACCAAACAAATTATTAGAGACTTCCCCTGTGTATATTCCTTGATTATCAAAACCAGCTTGATAGCCATGCGCAATCTCATGTAGCGTTCCCCAGCTATTTTTAGCTAACCAAATCTTTGTGTTATCTGTACTATTTGCTGTCCAATTGGATCCATAGTAGGCACCACCAGCACCATGTAAATCTGCCTTTAAGAAGTAGCGATTTTGACTTTTTTTATTTTCAGGTGTTGAGCCATCCAAACCAATAATCGAATCATACATAGCAAAAATATCTTCATAATAATTGATTAATTCATCCAAAGATTGAAAGTCCTTTAAATATCTTAGTGATTCTTTATCTTGTTTAGGCACAAATAATTGAAAACTCTTTCCTTGAATTAATGCATACTCTCCATCAAATTGATCCCATGTTTTAAAAAACTGAGAAACGCTCCCTTTTTCTTGATAAATAGGAAGGAGTTTCTGAGATTGTTCACTCTCTATCTGATACTCCAACTTAGCACCATTTTCACCGTAAGGGGTATCTATGAACGGAACTAAAGGTACATTTGCTTGAACCGTTACCCATTCGTTCCCTACTTGAATCGATTTCTCTTCTTTTGAATCATTAGATAACAAACGTAGTGTTAATTTCCCTTTAAAATGAGGATTCGTTTGTCTTACCTTTAGAGGCGTGTTTTCTTGCAAAATAAAACCTAATTCTTGCCGATCATGGTATTTTCCTTTGCTTATTCCCGCCTTAAATATCCAGGTCGGCTCTTCCAAACTAAAAATTTCTTTTATATTTGTTTGTTCAACTTCTTTATATCCATCTTTGCCTACTACATCTACAAGTGTTTCAATACGACGCTCTCCTGCCCAATTCCCTTTTGGTATATCTTTAAATGTTACTTCCTCTGCTTTTACTCCTCCTGTTGACAATAGGGCTGTTACAAATATTGCACCTGTTACTACTACATTTTTTGCATTCATTTTTCTTATCCTTTCCTTTATAATTTTATACATAAATTATTATATACAGTTATTTTGATTATAAGTTGCCGTTTATTTGAATATTTATTGTCTATTATCTACACAGGATAGCTCCACTGCCTATCAAACTAAATATTTTGAGGTATCCCTAAAACAAAATTTTATCTCATTTAGTTATTCAAGGGATTCAGCTCATGCTCTCGTTTAAAGGAACAAATAACTTTTTAACTTCATGGGTATTTCTTGAATCGTTTGGAAGCAAATTCCGTTTATTTTTTAATATTAATTGCAAAATGTAAAGTACGTTTTCCGTTTTCATCAAATCCACTTTGTTGCTGCAATCCCGCATAGCTACCAGCTTCTCCTATTGGTTCCAATTATGAACAGTCCAATATGTATAAGGTGCTGTCTGAACAGGCGACCAGTCTATACTAATAATATCTGAGGAAACACTGTTTTTAGGTGTAACATAAACGCTTGGCGCATTCGCATGGGACGCTGCCTCTATATTAGAAATTGATGTTCCGAACATCGAAAACATGGTGCAGGCCGCTGTAATCGCAAGAACTTTTATTACTCTCTTTCATTATTTATAACTACTTTTAACAATAATTATTTTTATATATATATATATATATATTAATTTAATGATATATAAATGAGTATGTAGGCTCAAATGTGAACAGCACATATGCAACAAAACCCCTAGAACTCTTTACTTAGGAATCTCCCACTTTCACTTCGTTTGGAAGTGAAAGTGGGAGTAGTTCAACTGCTAATACATAGACCATTTTGTGTTTTGGTTTGATTTTCAAAAATGTTAGTCTAAATTATATCCGAATTCATTCTTTTCTACGACACATGTCTATGATTTTATGAATCTAAGTCTATTTGGAAAATTATAAATCTACCCGCAGTAAGCGTAACAAACACTCTATCTTCTTGAACTTTAAATACAGATTTACTAGAAGCATAGTTATTTATTTTTGTTTGCGCTTGAATTGAAATATTATTTGCATCGTCCACATGCACCAACAAAATGTCACCAGAGGAACTAATTACTAATGCATGCTGCCTTTCAAGAGCTACTACTTTATCCCATTTATACTTCTTATTGTTTTTGTCAGACAGCACTGATCCAGAGTCATCAATCTTTTTTCCGTTTTTATCAAAAAGAATGATATTTGACCCTTCTCCTACAGCCAACATTTTTCCATCAGAAAGTTTGTCAACAGAATGGATCCCATGTTTAGGGAATCCCCAATCTCCTGATTCAATAACTTTTCCATCGTTAGCTGACATAATTTGATAGTTACCTTTATCTCCTACCATTAAGAGTTTTCCATTCGTAAACTCAACTGTATCATTAATATTCCAATTATTTTGCCACTTTCCTGTTCTAGCTACTTTCACTTTCGGAGTTGAATCTAGAAGTGTATAATACCCGTCATTATGCACTAACAAAATTTGTCCATTCGATAATTTTTTAACAAATCTCGGAGTACGTGGATCTGATAATTTCCCTTTCTCTAAATCTCTTCCATTTGATCCTACAACTTTCCATTTTCCTTGCATACCAGCAATGAAAATTCTATCATTGTCTATTTTCACCATACCTTTGGTAGTAAAACTAGGACTAACTTTTCCTTTTGAATCCGTTTGTCCATTTTCAGTACTAAGAAAAGCATAATCATTGGAACTCACAGCATAAATTTTTCCTTCATTAATCGGTACTGCGTTTTGAATAGTGCTGCTATTAGCATCCCATTTATTACTTACTACACCATACACGCTTGCTGCGCTTGCACTTGTAGGAATTACAAATAAGGCGCTTACAAGTAGAGAAGAAGTTAGTTTTTTAATGTTAATCATTTTTTCCACTCCTATCAGATATTAGTTACTACTCACAAAATATAGTACCATAATTTACCTTATATAGAATATGAATATATTCATATTTATAAATCGATTTAAAAAACTTGATAATAAATAATATTTTAAAATCAGAAAAGAGGGCCGGATACGCCCTCTTTTTTCTTACTTCACATATACATAGACTTCATTTGCAGTTACATAGTATGTTGTTCCTTTACTGTTGTGTACTTTATATTGTTTCGTTCCACTCTACAGCGTAAAATAGTTTTCACATGATAAATCATACTTTTAAATAATTTAGATAATTTCAGTTGATTCAATTAATTTTTTTGTGTAAGCATCTCTATCTGCATGCATCCACTCCTTTGCTACAAAATAATCAACTATTTTCCCGTCTCTAAGTACCAGGACTACATCACAAAATTCTAAAACAAGCGAAATATCATGTGAAACAAAAATAATTGATAATTGCTGCTCTTTACCAACTCTCTTTAGTAGTTTCATTATTTTTAACTGTGTTGTCATATCAAGGCTTGTAACTGGCTCATCACATACAAGAATTTCTGGATTAGCTAACAATGATCGTGCAATACAAATTCTTTGTGCCTGTCCCCCACTTAATGAATTACTTTTCCTTTTTAAAACGTCAGGTTGTAAATTCACCTCTGCTAATAATTCCATAATTTTTTGTTTGCGTTCTTTTGTAGCAAGTGAAGTGAAATTAAGCAATGGCTCTTCTAAAATCTGTTGAACAGTCTGCTGAGGGTCCAGTGAGGAAATTGGATTCTGAAAAACCATTTGTAACCTTTTGCTTATCCATTTTCTATCTTTAGCGGTTGCTTTAATTACTCGATTTTGTATCTGTACTTTTCCACTTGTATATGGATGAAAACCTGATAAAATTCTTGTCAGTGTACTTTTTCCGCCTCCAGACTCTCCTACAACGCCTAATTTTTGTCCTTTTTTAAGTAGGAAAGAAACGTTATCAAGTACCTTTTTTCCTGAGTGTTGAAATGATGCAGAAATATTTTTTACTTCTAAAAGCATTAAGAACCTCCCTCACTACCCTGAAAATCAGGAATTTTATTCCATAATTCTTTTGTATAACTGTGTTGTGGATTTTCTCTAATGGTAGAAAGCGGTGCTACTTCAATAATTTCACCGTTCTTCATCACTGCCACTTTATCTGCAATTTGGTCCGCTAGGCGTAAATCATGTGTAATAAACAAAATGGACATTTTATATTTTTCTTTTAACTCTAATAGTTTTCGAATAACTTTTTGTTGGTTAATTGTGTCTAAACCAGTCGTTGGTTCATCAGCAATTAACAAACGAGGCCGTAGTAACAATGCCATACTAATCATGACACGTTGATTCATCCCCCCACTTAACTGCGAAGGATAAGCAGCTGCTATTTTTTCGGGATCAGAAAAATTCATTTCCAATAGTTGTTGAAATACTTCTTTCTCTGCTTCTTTTTTTCCTAATGACTTTTTACTTCTTAGCACATTCAACATTTGGTTTCCAATCTTTAAAAACGGATGTAATGCCAGTGTGGGGTGTTGATAAATTAGTGCTATTTCCTCCCCCCTGATTTTCTGCCACTCCTTTTCTGACAGCATTGTCAAATTGTTTTTTTGTTTATCTAACGTTATGGCACCATCTATCTTTATTTTTCTCTTGTCTAATAATCCCATTATTGTGCGAGAAGTAATTGATTTACCGCTGCCAGATTCCCCAACTAAACAAAACATCTCCTCTTTGCAAATATGAAAAGAAATATTTTTTACCAGTATATTCTCACCCGATTTGATGGAAAGTTTCTGCACGTCGAGTAATATATTGTCAGTCACTTACTTTTAGCCCCTTTCCAATAAAATAAAATAACATAACAAAAATGGTAATACAGGAAGCAGGAATCAAAGTAATCCATGGGGCAATCTGGAAATAACTTTTGCCGTCAAGTATCATTCCACCCCATTCTGGCAATGGTGGTTGCGCTCCTAAACCAAGAAAAGATAGACTGGATATCATCAGAATAATGGTCCCCATATCTAAAAAAAACAGTTCACGAATAAGAGGCAATGTGTTCGGTAACAGATGTCGGTAAATCAATTTGATTCCAAATGTTCCACTTAATTGTGCAGCGAGAATAAACGGTTGATTTCGTATAACAACCGACACGTTACGTACAATTCTTGCATATTGAACCCACCAAGAAATTAGAACAGCTACTAACGTATTAACAAGCCCTGGACCTAAAATACCAGTAATGGCAACAACAAAAAGCAAATTCGGTATAGAACTGAAGGAATCCATGATAGCAGTCATTATAGTATCTATTTTTCTCCCCCATAAACTACTAATAAGTCCAAAGAATGTCCCTAAAATAGAAGAAAGTATTAAGACGATGGCCGGAAAAAGCAAAGTATACGGTGCTCCAATAACAAGTCTAGTTAATATATCTCTCCCTAAATGATCCGTTCCAAACCAGTGAAGGGAATTTGGGGGCTGTAATTTCTCTGACGCATTTACTTCATATGGGTTATATGGAGTGAATAAAATTCCTATTATTATTACAAAGATTAACAAAATAAAACAAGTTATCGGGAGAATCCATGCTGCTTTTTTCATCATTCTCTTCCCCCCTCTTTCCACTTTTGACGTGGATCTATACATCGTAATAGCATATCAATTATTAAATAGATAAGCATAGTAAACAATGCCATTATTAATGTAAAACCTATAATAACTGGATAATCCCTGACAGAAACTGCATGAATAATATAATTCCCTACCCCAGGCCAAGCAAAAATAGTTTCAATCACAATAATTCCCCCCCACAAACTACCAATATTAGCAGCTATCACCGTTAAAAATCCATGAATACAAGGCAAGTAGAGAGTTCTACTGTATAAAACTACATTTTTTAAACCTCTTGCTCGAGCCGCTTCGAAATAAAGACTTTCTATTACTTCCCCTATTATTTGACGGAATAATTGCACAAAAACTGCACTAAGGGGTAAGCTAGCAGTTACAATAGGGAGAATGAAATGTAACCACGTATCATCACCATAAACAGGGGTAATTTTCCAGTGTATAGAAAATATTAATACCAATAATAGTCCAACCAAATAATTTGGCAGTGATGATAGAAAAATAGATATATTGCCAATCCATTTGTCCCATCTACTTCCGTTATAAAGAGCGGCATAAAAAGAAATGATGATCCCAGCCAACGTTGAAATAGCTAGAGAAGGTCCAGCTAATAAAAGTGTGCCATTTATTCGTGAAAATATTTCTTCTACCACAGGGAGGTTCGATTGGTAAGAAAGACCAAAATCGAACCTTATTATTTTCATTGCCCACTCTATATATTGATTTAATAATGATGTATTATGACCAAGTTCTTCTCTTAGATTAGTCAATTCTTCGGTATTTATAATTCCTCCACGCTGTAATAGTATGACCATTTCTGGTGAACCGGGAATTATTCGAACAAGAAAAAACAAAAAAATACTGAGAAAAAATAGAGTTAAAAAAATGATAAATAATCTGTTTAGAGTAAAACGCCACATCTTCTACTCTACCCTTTCTAGGTTATTCCAAATGACCGGGTCATCAATGATTGGTCCCCAAGTAAAACCTTTAGTATCAGCACGATGTACAAAGATATCATTTGGATAGAAAAGAGGGACAGTCACTGCATTTGTATTCATATAAGAAAATACTTTATCATATGCTGCCTGACGTTCATCATTAGTCATAGCTTTGCCAGCTTCTATAATATAATTTGACAGATTTTCATCCGTATAAGCAACACCTTTCCCAACACCTTTTACCACAAATAGGGAATCTAGAAAACCTTGTGGATTGAGACTGTCCGCATAGGTTCTATAGATTAATAAGTCATAATCTCGTTTTTCCCATAAATTATTATAATAGGAGGTTGACTCCATGCTATTAAGTAAAATTTCAACTCCGGCTTCTTTCAAATTACTTTGTATACTTTCTGAAATTTGTTTCCATTCAGGAAATTCTTCTGTTTGGAAAGCTAGCTTAAGCTTTAAAACCTTCCCGTTTTCACCATATCCCGCTTCTTTCAATAATTGTTTCGCTCTATCTAGGTTATAGGTATAACCTGAGTTATTCGATTCTGTCACAAAAGGGACAGTCCTAGCAAATAAACCTTTAGCTGGTAATCCGTTTTTGTCTAATACCTTATCTGCTAAATGCTCTTTATTAATGGCATAATTCAACGCTTGGCGAACTTTAACATCTTGTAAAGCTTCTTTTTGATTATTGATTGCAAGAAAATAACTCATTGTACCCGGTTTGGTTTCTACTTTATAGGCATTATTATCTTTAAATACATTTAAGGCTTGATATGATATCTTGCTCATCTCTCCTCCTGCTATTTGAATGCTTCCTTCTTGCAGTGCTAAAGAACGAGTTTGCGCATCAGGGATAACTTTCCAAATCATCTTTTTATTTTTAAAATTATATTTCCAATAATGTTTATTTGGAGTTAGTACCGTCTCTTTCCCCTTTTTGTGAGAGTCGATTTTCAATGCGCCACTGCCAATCGCTTTTACAAACTTACCATTTGGATCTCCGGCAGGTTCCACAGAATTTGGACTCATTACCCGGAGCGGACGAGCTGCTGTTAACTCATTAAAAATCAAAACACTTGGTTCAGAAAAAGTCATTTTAACAGTATAGTCATCTATTTTTTCCGCCCTATCCAAAGTCGCTGCTGTTTTTAACCAAGCATGTTCTTTTTTGCCTTTCCATCTATTAATGGAAAATAGAAGAGCATCTGCATTGAGATTAGATCCATCAGAAAACTTGACATCATTGCGTAAATGAAAAGTATATGTTTTCCCATCTTCCGAAACCTCCCATGATTTAGCCAATGCAGGTTTTATCTCCCCATTTTCTCCGTATTCTACTAAAGGATCATACACCGCAGTATATAATGGCATGGATCCATCATAAGAAGCTGCATCTAATTTATCTGCACCACTATCAGATGTTAGCGCCACTTGAATCGTATCTTTATTTTCCTTAGTTGTAACTTTACTGCCTTCACTGCATCCTGCTAAAACAAAAACTAACAAAACAGTCAACAATGAAGTGATTATCTTTTTATTCATTACAAACCCTCTTTCTAATTTTATATTTCAAATCGTAATGATTACGATTATCATATTAAAGGTGGGTTTAGTTTGTCAATATTTTTTATCAGGAGGAGTAATATGGAAGAAATAAAAAGACATCAAAAATACTGGGACAACAGTGCTGAAATATATGATGGCATTATTCAGGAAGAACTAAGTGGATTTAAAAAAGAAGCGTGGCGACGAATTTTAGAAGAGCATATTAGTATGAAAGGTCCTCTTAAAATTTTAGAAATTGGTACTGGTCCAGGTTTCTTTGCTATTTTATTAGCTCAGATGGGACACGAGGTTACTGCTTTAGATTTTTCAGAATATATGATTAAAACTGCAAAAAAAAATGCATTACAATCAGGAGTTTCTGTAAATTTTATTCATGTTTCAGATGCTTCTCCTTTCGATGAAATAGAGTCATATGATGTTATTGTTTCACGTAATGTAACTTGGACGCTTCATTATCCGGAAAGAACATACACAGAATGGTATAATTGGTTAAAAAAAGATGGTCAATTACTAATCTTTGATGCAAATTGGAATATCACATTAGCTAAGAAAATGCATGCCGAAATTTATCAAAACGATATTGAGAAAGCAAAACAATTGGGATTTCCAGTTTATGATGAAAAAATATTATTTAGCGAAGGAGATGAGATTGCTAAAAATTTACCACTCACTTTTGCTATGCGACCAGAATGGGATAAGGCAGTACTATTTCAGTTAGGATTTCGGGATATTCAAACAAGACAAGATTTTCACGAATTAATCTACACAAAAGCTGAGCAAGTTGCTTATGCTTCTATACCGTTTTTCTCCATTATTGCTGTTAAATAAACAAAATGCCTTATGATGTGAGGCCTGAAAATGGGATGCACATCATAATACCTAAACTACCTGTTTCTTATATTCTTTTTGGGATAGGTAGTTTAATTTCTCCTGAATTCGCACACAATTGTAGTAATGAGTGTATTCTAGTACAATCTTTCGCACAGTTGTGTTAGGTACTTTTGTTAGCTTTTGTGAGTAGTTCAAAAGTAATACAAAAATACTACCTCCAAATTGTAGATAGTATTTTTGTATTACTCTGGAAAAACAATAGATACATCTTCTTTCTCTTTTTGGTTTAAATCTTCTTCTGGGAATGTTATAGTTGAGCTTTTGTCCCCTTTACTTTTTATTTCTTCATCTGGAAATACGAAAGTTGAATTTTCTGCTTCCTTATTTTTTTCTATTTTCTCTGGAAATGCGATAGAATCATTGGGAGTCAAATCACTTTTAAATCCAAGATTAGACAAGATAGCTTTTAAATCTGGTAAAACCCCTATTCTATCAGATGATGGGTTATTAGATTTTGTTCCTGTATTTGGATTACTTAAAATAGCTCTTAATTCCTCTGGTGTATATGCTTTTCCTAAGTGTGCTTTTGCAATTCCTTGAATCGATACGGCAGCTCCTGCGATTATAGGTGAAGCGCTAGAAGTACCACGAAAATTAGTAGTGTAACGATTAGTTACCTTCTGATCTGTAATCTTCTCCCCCTTGCTGTTTTGATTTTGATATGTATCTAGTGTATCAACATATTCTCCCCAACCATATACATCAATTCTACTACCATAGTTAGAGAAATCTAAACGTTTATGAGGAACTCTTGCAGTAGATGCACCAACTATAATAGCTCCTGAATCTTTAAAATCGGGACTGTTGCGATTGAAAATTCGCTTACCTCCAAAATCTTTAAATTCATCTAAATCATTCCCACCATTTCCAGCAGCTTCTATAATAATGATGCCTTTATCTGTCCCCTTGCGAATTGCGTTGAACATACTTGGATACACTTCTACTGGTAAAGGTTTATCTCCATATCCAGGATATTCGAAAGATTCTTCTATTAATAGAACATCTCCGGCATGTAATGAATCTACAGCACTTAAAATAGCATCTCTTACATCAATTTTTCCATTGTTTCGAATATCTGAAATGATTTTTACCTTTGCTTTTGGTGCTATTCCAATGTTTCCAATTCCATTATCGGCCGCAGAAACAACGCCTAGAACTGAAGTACCGTGAGAAAGGTCATTACCCATTTTCCCAGACATAAATTCAATATTTTGACTGACTAAATCCTCATGATTTAGTAACCATCCTTCTTCTAAATCTACAAAAGTAGCTCCTTGACCATCGCCTCCCTTAATTCCCCAAGCATAAGGTGCATTAATTCCTAATCTTCCAGGTAGCCCTGCTTCTAAATCTACAAAAGTAGCTCCTTGACCATCGCCTCCCTTAATTCCCCAAGCATAAGGTGCATTAATTCCTAAGGGTGCCTCTTCCAGGTAGCCTTGTCTTGAAAGTCTAGGTTCATCATAGGGATTAACTGATAACAAAGGAAATTTTGAGCCAATTGCTGTTTCGTTTAAATTCTTATTGGAACGTACTTGTATTTTTGTAGAATCATCATTAGCAGCATGTGCTGTATTTGTTAAAAATGTATTACCTATCCCAGTAAAAGTTGTAAGTGCAAGTGAAGATATTAACATGCCTTTAAAAACTCTCATTTTGTCCACCTCTAGTTTTCGTACGAGTTTTAATAAAAATAATTTGAATATATATTTCTATTAAAAAACATATTTAATAATGTGTATGAATTTTAAATTATTTTATCTAATTATAAAAATTTAAAGATATTTATAACTTTTTGCTATGTTTACATAATCCATAACAACTCCATTCATATTTATAATTAAATGTAGTAC
>NZ_QPEL01000015.1:0-34618 GCF_008368965.1 Bacillus sp. AY2-1
GTTATAGTAATTAAGTAGTATGTGGTAAAAATGCTTTGAATTGCCACTATTAATATTGGGGACAATGAGAAAGCGACAAATATAAAAAATTTGAAGTTAAGAAGCAAGAGTGAATCAACAATGATAGTAGCTTCTGTACAATGCATTTTTACTATAGTGACAATGACTATACATCACGAGGGGGACTGAACTTGGAATCAATGACCTTTGTTTTATTTGGAGCGACAGGGGACTTAGCAAAACGCAAAATTTACCCCGCGCTATATAACTTATATAGAGATCAAAAGCTTCCAAAGCAAATATCTGTTATCGGGCTTGGAAGACGTGAAGTGTCTCATATAGATTTTCAAAAAAGAATAAAAGAATCAATAGAGACGTTTTCTCGTCAGAGGGAAGAAGGTACTCCGGAACTCGAAGGTTTTTTAGATAATTTTCGCTATTGTCCATTAGATGTGAGTAAACCGGAAGACTATGAGAGGTTATTACAAGTCGTTCGTGAAAGGGAAGAGGAACTACATATAAAAGGTAATAGAATGTTCTATCTTTCAGTTGCTCCTGAATTTTTCGAGACCATTGCTTTAAATATTAAGGAAAGCGGACTTGATAAAACAGATGGATGGAAACGCCTGATGATTGAGAAACCGTTTGGGCACGACCTTACATCTGCTCGTGAGCTTAATGATAAGCTTAGTCGCACGTTTGAAGAAGACGAGATATACCGTATTGATCACTATTTAGGTAAACCGATGATTCAAAACCTTGAAGCACTAGAATTTGCAAATCCTGTTCTCCAATCGATTTGGAACAAAG
The DNA here is from genome assembly GCF_008368965.1 of Bacillus sp. AY2-1. NCBI lineage: Bacteria > Bacillati > Bacillota > Bacilli > Caryophanales > Bacillaceae > Bacillus > Bacillus sp. AY2-1. The sequence goes on from NZ_QPEL01000015.1 coordinate 811, forward strand.
AACATATAGCAAATGTACAAATTACAGCTAGTGAAACAGTTGGGGTTGAAGAAAGAGCCGGATATTATGATCATGCAGGAGCCATTCGAGATATGGTTCAAAATCATATGTTACAAATATTAATGATGACTGCTATGAATCTGCCGGAAAAGGTTAATGCGTGTGAAATTCGAGAGGAAAAACGAAAAGTAATGGAGACGCTTCGTAAAGTGAAAAAAGAAGACGTTCAAAGCCATATCATTCGCGGTCAATACTCTTCAGGAGAGATAAAAGGCGGGCAAGTTGTAGCGTATAAAGAGGAGCCAGGAGTAAATCCTTCTTCTAACATAGACACATTTGTTGCTGCTCGTTTGTGGATCGATAATCCATTTTGGACTGGCGTTCCATTTTATATACGAACAGGAAAACGAATGAAAGAAAAGTCCACTCGTATTGTAATCGAGTTTAAAAATACGTTAAAACAGCAATATCAAGATAATAATCCAAATGCAGCACCTAACTTATTAATAATTGAAATTAGCCCAGGTGAGAATGTTTCATTACAGTTAAATAGTAAAAATCCATTGAAAAATGGAGAGATTGAACCGATGCGTATTAACTTTACTTGCGAGCAAGTGGATGTGGGAGTACCTGAAGCGTATGAAAGACTCATTCATGATGCGGTGAGTGGAGACGCTACATTCTTTGCACATTGGAGAGAAGTTGAATTGTCATGGGAATGGGTACAACCAATTCTTGAAGCGTTCGAGGAAAACTTATTACCGCTTCATGAATATGAGTCTGGTTCATATGGTCCAGAAGCGTCTAATGAACTGTTGCAAGAAAGTGGATTTAAATGGTGGTTAGATCAAGAGACGGAAAAATAAGTACTTTCTTTCATGAAAGCATTTAGGGGGACGATTACTATGGCACAAAACATAAATCAATTAGCAGTGAATACACTTCGTACGTTATCGATTGATGCTATTAATGCGGCAAACTCAGGTCATCCAGGTCTTCCGATGGGAGCAGCACCAATGGCTTATGCATTATGGGCGAATCATTTAAATTACAATCCTAATCACCCAGAATGGTTTAACCGTGATCGTTTCGTTTTATCGGCAGGACATGGATCTAGTCTGTTATATAGCCTACTTCATTTAGCTGGATATGACGTTTCAATTGATGACTTGAAAAACTTCAGAAAGTTAAATAGTAAAACACCAGGACATCCTGAGTTTGGTCATACTCCTGGAGTTGAAGCGACTACAGGCCCGTTAGGACAAGGGATTGCTAATGCTGTCGGAATGGCAATGGCAGAAGCTCATTTAGCAGCGAAGTTTAATAAGGATGGTCACTCTATTATAGATCACAATACGTATGCTTTAGTCGGAGATGGTGACTTAATGGAGGGTGTCGCTTATGAAGCGATGTCAATGGCAGGACATATGAAACTTGGCAAGTTAATTGTACTGTATGATTCAAATGAAATTTCACTTGATGGTGAATTAGGCATTGCTTTCTCTGAAGATATTCAGAAAAGGGCAGAATCTGTACATTGGCAATATGTAAGAGTTGAAGATGGAACCGATGTCGATGTTATTACAAAAGCCATTACATTAGCGAAAGAAAATACGGATCAACCTACTCTTATAGAAATTAGAACCATTATAGGTTATGGAAGTCCAAAAGTTGCTGGAACGAATAAAGCACATGGTAATCCGCTTGGAGTAGAAGAAGCGACAGCGACAAAACAAGTGTATGGTTGGCACTATGAGGAAGACTTCTTTGTGCCTGAAGAAGTAACAGCTCATTTTAATGAACTGAAACAAAAAGGTATTGAAAAAGAGAACGAATGGAATGAGCAATTTAACGTATACAGAGAGTCAAACCCTGCACTAGCAGATGAATTAGAAAAAGCGATTACAGGTGAGGTTTTAATTGAAGCGAAAGACATTCTATCTTTTGATACTGAAAAAACAATTTCCACTCGTGTTGCAAGTGGGGAAGCTATTAATCATTATGTGAAATCGATTCCTTCTATTTTCGGTGGAAGTGCGGATCTTTCTCATTCTACGATGACAGATATAAAAGGTGAAGCAGTATATGCAGTAGAATCATATGCTGGACGAAATATATACTTCGGTGTACGTGAACATGCAATGGGCGCGGCAGCGAATGGACTGGCTCTCCATGGAGGAGTAAAACCTTTCGTAAGTACATTCTTTGTATTTAATGATTACCTTCGTCCATCGATTCGACTGGCTGCACTGCAAAAGTTACCTGTTACTTACGTATTTACACATGATTCGATTGCTGTAGGAGAAGATGGTCCAACGCATGAACCAATTGAACAATTGGCAGCGCTTCGAGCAATTCCTGGTCTAATAGTTATCCGTCCGTCAGATGCAAATGAAACAGCAAGTGCTTGGGCGTATGCTTTACAGCAAACGGATGGTCCAGTCGTTTTAGTACTGAGCCGTCAAAATTTACCGGTGTTTAATGAAACGAAAGCGAACATAGAGAATCTCTCTAAAGGAGCTTACGTATTAACACAAACAAATGAAAATCCGGATGTAATTTTAATTGCGACAGGTTCTGAAGTATCCTTAGCTGCTAGTGCGAAAGCAAAATTAGAAGAAGAACAAGTTTCTGTTCGCATCGTTGCAATGCCGAGCTGGGAGTTATTCGATCGCCAATCGAACGAATATAAAGAATCCGTTCTTCCGTCTTCTGTAACGAAACGAGTATCTCTTGAGATGGGTGTATCTCTAGGTTGGGAACGTTATGTAGGACAAGAAGGAAAAGTACTATCAATTGAAACATTTGGAGCTTCAGGAACTGGAGCTGAAGTCATGAATCTATTTGGATTTACGACAGAAAATGTTGTTCAAATTACAAAAAATGTGTTGAATTCTTAAGCTATGACTGTGAAAACCTTTCTGTACATATTAACATTTCAGTGCTGAAAGGTATTCCAGATTGTAGTGATATGGATTTTTAATAAAAGATGATTTGAGGAGGAATTATATTATGCAAGTAGGATTAATTGGGTTAGGTAAAATGGGATTAAATTTAGGGAAAAATTTAATGGATCATAAACATGAAGTAGTAGCATTTGATTTAAATACGAGCGCAGTAGAAGAAATGAAAGAGTACGGGGCAACGGGTACATCTAGTTTAAGTGAACTTGTTCAGTCATTACAATCACCAAGAATTCTTTGGGTAATGGTACCACACGCTGTTGTTGATTCTGTTATTGATGAGGTTACACCACTTTTATCAAAAGGAGATATTTTAATTGAAGCTGGTAATTCACATTATAAAGAGTCTATCCGCCGATATGAGCAATTAAAGAAAGATGGCATTCACTTTATGGATGCAGGAACTTCTGGCGGAATGGAAGGCGCTCGTAATGGTGCTTGTTACATGATCGGAGGAGATCAAGAAGCTTGGGACATCGTTGAACCTATCTTCCGCGATACTGCTGTAGAAAATGGATTCTTATATGCTGGAAAAGCTGGTAGTGGTCACTTCTTAAAAATGGTTCATAACGGAATTGAATACGGTATGATGGCTGCTATTGGTGAAGGATTTGAGATTCTAGAGAAAAGTGAATTTGACTACGATTATGAAAAAGTATCAAGAGTATGGAACAACGGTTCAGTCATTCGTTCTTGGTTAATGGAATTAACAGAAAATGCATTTTCTAAAGATGCAAAACTGGATGAGATTAAGGGTGTTATGCATTCTTCTGGTGAAGGAAAATGGACAGTAGAAACAGCATTAGACCTTCAAACAGCAACTCCTGTTATCGCAATGTCTCTATTAATGCGCTACCGCTCATTAGACAATGATACATTTACAGGAAAAGTTGTAGCAGCTCTGCGCAATGAATTTGGCGGACATGCAGTAGAAAAGAAATAAAGTGAAACTTTAATAAGTAGGGGCTTCATTCCACACCAATCGGGCTTTTACGGGATAAGCATATTAAACATGTAACTCATCAACGTTTAAAAACTGGAGGGAATTAATCATGAAATTTTTTATTGATACTGCAAATCTTGAGGATATAAAAAAAGCATATAAACTTGGAGTTTTAGCTGGTGTTACAACGAATCCTTCTTTAGTAGCAAAAGAGGGCATTAAATTTGAAGACCGTATTGCAGAAATTTGTCAGGCAGTTCCTAAAGTTGAATCTGTTTCGGCAGAAGTAACGCCAGATGCTGTTACAGCTGAAGAGATGATCGCCCAAGCAGAAGAACTGATTAAAATTAACGGTGGCGATGAAAAAGTTACAATTAAACTTCCGATGACGTTAGCTGGATTAGAAGCTTGTCGCTACCTTACTGAAAAAGGTGTGAAAACGAATGTTACACTTATTTTCACGGTGAACCAAGCACTTTTAGCTGCTCGAGCAGGTGCAACGTACGTTTCTCCATTTTTAGGACGCTTAGATGATATTTCTGAAGATGGCGTATTATTAGTTGCTAAAATTGCTGAATTATTCGATGTTCATCAACTAGATACACAAATTATTGCGGCTTCTGTTAGACATCCAGATCATGTAACTCGTGTAGCGATGGCAGGTGCTCACATTGCAACAATTCCTTATAAAGTAATTGAACAACTTGCTATGCACCCATTAACAGACCAAGGTATTGAGAAATTTGCTGCTGATTGGGCGAAAGCGCCTAAATTATAATGAAGTGAAATGTTCACTAATTGCTTTTTTACGAGAGGGTCAATCTCTATGTGACTTCATCCTATAAACTTAATCTTGATTTTGACATCTTATTACGTGAAAACAGCAATATCATATAGAAACGATTCATTTTCAAATTAGTACAATAGATATGAAAAGGCCCCCTTATGAGAGTAAAGTTAGTTAGCACGTAATTCTCATAAGGGAGAGTCTTTTTTCGTATAAACCATGGTGCTCCCAAGTATGTATGCATAATTAGTAAAGAATTGAGAGTGTTCTTTTTTAATGGGATATTCTGAAAGGGGTTACATAGTGAGATCGAAATATATGATCGGTGTAGATATTGGGACAACTAGTACAAAATCGGTTTTGTTTTCAATTGATGGATCTGTTATTGCAAGTCATGGAATTGAATATCCTTTATATTCTCCTACGCCTGAAATAGCAGAACAAGATCCAGAAGAAATCTTTCAAGCGGTGATACATACGATTAAAGAAGTTGTGCAATCAAGTAATATACAAGCGGTTGATATTCTCTGTGTTTCTTTCAGTTCGGCAATGCATAGCGTTATCGCTGTAGACGAAGATGGAAATCCGTTAACGAAATGTATCACGTGGGCAGATAATAGAAGTGCAAGCTGGGCGGAGAAAATAAAGAATGATATGAATGGTCATGAAATTTATTTACGTACTGGGACACCTATTCATCCGATGTCACCACTTTCGAAATTAGTTTGGTTACAGAATGAGCGGGTAGAATTGTTCGCAAGAAGTTATAAATTCATTTCTATTAAAGAATATGTTTTCTACAAGTTATATAAAGAATATGTAATTGATTATTCTATAGCATCAGCGACAGGGATGTTTAATTTGAAATCTTTAAAATGGGATGAAGAGGCTTTACATGTTGCGGGAATTACAGATGACAAGCTTTCTAAACTTGTTCCAACAACGCACAGTTTAACAGGATTAGATGAAGAGCTTGCCAAAGAGATGAATGTACTTGTTTCTACGCCTTTTGTAGTAGGAGCGAGTGATGGAGTACTATCTAATTTAGGTGTAAATGCAATAGACCCTGGCGTTGTGGCTGTTACAATTGGTACAAGCGGTGCGATACGTGCTGTAACAAATCGTCCTGTAACAGATCCAAAAGGTAGAATTTTTTGTTATGCGTTAACTGAAGACCATTGGGTAATCGGTGGTCCAGTTAATAACGGTGGTATGATTTTCAGATGGGCTCGTGACCAATTGGGCACTTCAGAGATTGAACTTGCGAAGCGTTTAGGAAAAGATCCATATGAAGTACTTACTGAAATAGCAGCAAATGTGAATCCTGGATCTGACGGTTTATTGTTTCATCCGTATTTAGCAGGGGAAAGAGCTCCTTTATGGAATGCAAATGCACGGGGATCTTTCTTTGGACTCGGATTGCATCATAAGAAAGAACATCTTATCCGTGCTGTTTTAGAAGGAGTAATTTATAATTTATATACCGTTCTTCTCGCTTTAAAAGAGCTAATTGGCGAACCAAAAAAAATTCAAGCGACAGGCGGTTTTGCAAGATCGGAACTTTGGAGACAGATGATGGCAGATATTTTCCATCAAGACGTATATGTTCCTGAAAGTTTCGAAAGCTCTTGCTTAGGTGCTGCAATCCTCGGTTTATATAGTTTAGGTGAAATAGATACATTATGCGTAGTTTCTGAAATGGTAGGGGCAGATTTTCATCATGGGCCAAACATGGAAAGTGTGGAAAAATATAAAGATTTAACACCAATCTATATTCGTCTGTCTCGTCAATTGGAAGAAGAATATGAAAGTATAGCAGCGTACCAAAAAAAGTGGGTTTAAAAGCTATTTATCAAGAAAATATGGTAACGTATAAAGAGGTACTCCGATTTTTTAGGATACTCTTTCAACATAAAATATTTTAAGAAGTATGATGAACGAAAAATATAGGGAGAGAGGGTTATAAAAATGAAGGATAACAAAGAGTTTATTGGATATGTTGGAACTTACACAAAAGAAAATAGTGAAGGAATATATAAGATTACTTTAGACACAGAAGCAAAAAAAATTAGTAATGTAACACTTGCCGCTAAGCTGGATAACCCTACATATGTAACGATTAACCGAAATAATGAGTATCTCTATTCCGTTGTTAAGGAAGGAGAATCTGGTGGTGTAGCTGCCTATTCAATTGATAGTAAAACTGGAGAGTTAAAGGCAGAAAACAGACAAGTAGTAGAAGGGGCTTCTCCTTGTCATGTGAGCGTTGATAGTGGGAATCATACGGTAGTTACAGCAAATTACCATAAAGGAACGATTGAGTCTTTTGAAATAAATGAAGAAAATGGAACTGTAAATCCTGCTTCATCTATTATGGCGCATGAAGGTTCAGGTCCAAATAAAGAAAGACAAGAAAAACCACATGCACATTACGCGGGATATACTCCTGATGAAAAATATGTGATAGGTGTTGATTTAGGAATTGATAAGTTAATTACGTATGAAATAAAAGATAGTACATTAACAGAGGTGAATAGTTTATCTGTAAATCCAGGGAGTGGTCCAAGACACATTACTTTTCATCCAAATGGAAAATACGCTTATGTAATGACGGAGCTTAGTTCAGAGGTTATTGCGCTAACATATAACTCGGAAGAAGGATCCTTTACAGAAGTACAGTATATTTCTACTCTTCCAGAACACTTTGATGAAAATAGTCAAGGAAGTGCTATCCATATTTCTTCTGACGGCCGTTTTGTATATGCAGGTAATCGTGGTCATAATAGTATCGCTATTTATAGCGTAGATCAAAATTCAGGTCAGCTTACATTTGTTGAACATACATCTACAGAAGGAAATTGGCCGAGGGACTTTGTATTAGATCCCACTGAAAAGTTTCTTGTTGCTACAAATGAAAAGTCACATAATCTTGTGCTATTTTCAAGAGATGAATCTACAGGAAAGTTAACACTTTTACAATCTGATGTTGCTGTGCCAGAGCCTGTTTGTGTGAAGTTTTTAAATGTTTAAGTTGTGTTCGATATAATTTCATATACTCAGAAAACAATAAAAAGCAAAGCGATATCGCTTTGCTTTTTATTGTTTCTTTTTCGGTCTACGTACTAATTCGCCGCCGCAGTTTGGACAAACGTTGTGTCTTTCTTCTGTACATGGTGCGCAAAATGTACATTCATATACACAAATGTATGCTTCAGAATCTTGTTCGAGCGATTGATCGCAAATTTGACAGTTTGTTTTCATTTGTAGTGCCATAATAAGTCTCCTTTTAGTTAGAAAATTTATAATTTAATTATAATTCATTAAATAAAAATAGTCCTTTTCAATTGAAAGGAAATCGAATGATAAAGTTATGAATTGAAACGAAAGATGCCGGTTTATTTTAAAATTGATTATTTATTACAGTTGGAATATTATGAAATAGTCAAAAGACAACAGGGGGTATAGATTTTGACTAATCATAATAATCATTTAAAAGCAAACTGCGAAAAATGCTTCGGTCTATGTTGCGTTGCATTACCGTTCGCAGCATCGGTAGATTTTGCAGTGAATAAAGATGGTGGTAAACCATGTTCCAACTTACAATCAGATTTTAGATGTAGTATACATAAAAATCTTAGAGGAAAAGGTTATAAAGGTTGTACAGTATTTGAATGTTTCGGCGCTGGGCAGAAGATTTCTCAAGTTACATTTAACGGGGTTGATTGGCGGAAAGATGCTAAGCATGCGAGAAAAATGTATGATGCTTTTCCAGTTATGCATCAACTTCATGAAATGCTTTGGTATTTGAATGAAGCGATTCTTTTAAAGGCAACACAGCCAATTCATAAAGAGCTGAAGACCGCAATTGAGGAGACAGAGCGACTTTCGAATTTAAATCCAGATGAGTTAATGAAAATAAATGTTCCAGTGCATAGGGCAGAGGTAAACATTCTTCTTTTAGAAACGAGCGAATTAGTATGGAAGGAAATGAATACTGCGCGTAAGAAACGAATCATACACCGCGGTGCAGACCTTATGGGAGCAAATCTGAAAAAGAAAGATTTACAAGGTGCAAATTTAAGAGGAGCATATTTAATTGCGGCAAACTTAAATGGAGCAGACTTACGAGGGGCAGATCTCATCGGAGCAGATTTACGAGATGCAGATATTCGCGGGACTGATTTTACAAATAGTATTTTCCTGACGCAAGTTCAAGTTAATGCGGCTAGAGGGGACAAACATACGAAATTACCGAAATTATTGTCTCGTCCATCGCATTGGAGTGCGTAAAGAGTGAGGAGTATTTAGTGTGGATATATTTCAGTATTTAGAAGAGATGCAAGAGGATGTCTTTTCGTTAGCAGTAGAGCAAATAGAAGCGAAGTATTATGATATTTGTTGCATGTTGGCGTCTACAGAATATGCAGAACGAATTAAAGCAATTGATTTAGAGTCATATAAGGAAAGTATTCGAGTAGGTTTGGATGCAGCTGTAGAAATGGCTACTAATGAAGAAGCAAAGACGATTTATTTTGAGTATGATCTTGATAACGAGTGGAATAGTCAGTTTTATCCCGCATTAACGGGCAGTAAGACCCCCACCTCAAAATTCAGCGAAAGCAAAGAAGTTACGTGGGAGGTCAACTGCCCGTAAAAGCCCGATTGGTTCAACTAATAATCAGTGGGGATGAAGAACGCCCCCACTGATTAAAGTTTCACTTTATATTTGTGAGGAATATGTTTCAATGGAAGAAGAGGACGATAATTGGGCTTCTGAATGGACATATAATATTGAGGGGCCGGGGTCTGTAGAATTAGCGGATATGTATAATGAAAATGGCTTTGACACAAGTGAAAAAGCAATCGGTATAACTTTATATTTAATTGCTAAAACGCTGTGTAGTTTTATAAGTGTACGTAGTGAAGTGCAAAGTAATATACCGATTTGTATTGGTTTTCACGACCAAGATCCAATTATACGAACAGGCAGAGACTAAGAATCTCTGCCTGCTTTTTATTTCTTTTCAAAAGTAGTAATTAAAACGCTACATATAATGAGAATACCACCAATGAAAAAGTTACTATTTAATGTTTCATTTAAGAGCAACCAACCAAGTAACGATCCAACGATAGGTTGGAAGAAGAAAAATAAGGAACCGATGCTTGCATCCAGTAATTCTAATCCTTTATTCCAAAGGAAAAAGGCACCTGCTGTTGAGACGATTCCTAAGTATAATACGCCTAATATTACGTACGTATTTACTGTTCCGATAGAGGCCGCTTGTAGCTCCCATATTATAAAAGGTGTAATAAAAAAGAGTGAAAAGAAAATTGCGTACGTTGTAATAACTAAGGATGAAAATTGGATTGAAGCGATTTTTACATAAATAGATAGTAAACCCCACGTAATAGCGGCTCCAACTAAAATGATTGTTCCGATAAAATAGGAGCCGATTTCAATATCCCATCCGATTACGATAATGACACCGATTGTCGCTATTATAGTAGATAAAAGTCTACGAGCAGTTAGTTTTTCTTTCAAAATGAGCGCTGCAAATATAACCATAAATGCAGGTGTAGCTGATGTAACTAACGAGCCTGTATGAGCGTCGGATAATTTTGTTCCGATAAATTGGCATGTGATTGAAATGAAATAGCCGATAAATCCAATCCAAGCGAATAATAGCCAATCTTTTTTGCGAATGGTTGCTTTTTTCTTTTGCTTTTTCTCAGCTATTTTCAAAATGAAATACAAAACAACAAAAGCGATAATAAAGCGTAACCAAACGAGTGTCAGTGGTGGGATAAAATCGAGTATGTATTTGCTAACAACATACATACCACCCCATATACTTGCTGCTAGTGATAAGCATATAGCTCCTAAAATTGTTTGTTTCATGTAAAGTACCTCCGTCTATTTTTAGGGTAATATGAGTTCCCTAAGACGAGGCGTAGTGTATGTGCTAAATGAATGCCCGTCTTAGTTTATAGACGGCCTACAGGTTGATCGTTTTCGAATGAAGTGTTGTAGTACATGAGTGCATTCCTCCTTCATATTTTATAATGATATTATAACTTAATTTTCAGTTTATTGGGATGTTTCTTTAGGAAATAGTGGCTGTCTAAGAAAGTGTAGTATATGGTAGAAAAACATATTTTTAAAATAAGAGAAACCAATGACATAGCAGATAAGTATATTAAGAGTAGGAGGAAAAAGTAGATTAATAGAGAAAGAGGAGGAGATTGTTATAACTACAACTGTTATTTCTCATTTTTATAACGAAGAGTATTTATTGCCGTGGTGGCTTATACATCATACGAAACTGTTTGATCATGGCATTTTAATTAATAAAGGTTCTAAGGATCGTTCGGTTGAGATTTGTAAAAAATTCGCACCGCATTGGGAGGTGCGAGATTCTGTAAATCCAGAGTTTGATGCATATGCGACAGATCATGAAGTGATGAGGATAGAACAAGAAGTACAAGGATGGAAAATGATTTTAAATACGACTGAGTTTCTTTGCGTGCAAGATAAAAATCAGTTTTGGAAATCGCTAAATGAATTGGGGGGGAGGATGTATTGGCTGGACGGGCTTATTATGGTTGATGATCCTAACTACAACTATCCGGACCTTAACTTTGGAATACCTTTAATGAAACAGCGGTTTCATGGTTATTTACCAGAAGATTGGCCGTTATGGAGAAGAGGTAGATTTATTCATAATCATGAGCATGGAAGTTATACGGTTGGAAGACATTTATCTGCGCATGAATCGATGATTTATCCACCTCTTGCCTGTATATTATGGTTTGGGTTTAGTCCGTGGAACGATGCGATGAGAAAGAGAAAGTTACAAATTGGTCCGACTCTTTCTGAAGCTAGTAAGCATGGGGGAATGGGGACGCATCATATTGTTACGCCGGAAAGATTAGAAGGATGGTATAAGGAATTAGCGAGAGGAACGAAGGATTTACGTTTTAATGATGCATATCGTTATGTTTTTGTATAAATGATTTCCACCATAAAATTGTTTCTTCAATTCCTGTATTTAGATCGTATGTTGGTTTCCAGTTTACTTCAGTTTTTAAACGTTCTACATTAACCCCGACAAATAAAGGTTCATCTTTAGAGAAAGGGATTGCACCTAGTTTAATTAAATGTTCTTTTCCTATCTTTTTAGCAATGATAGAAGCTAACTCTTTAATTTGTACAGATTGACCAGAAGCGATATTGATGGTGCCTGTAACGCTGTGTTCTAATATTGTTACGAGAGCGTCAGCGACGTCACTCACATGGAGGAAATCTCTCGATTGTTTTCCATGTGTACATAGTGCTTCCTCGTTTTTTAATAAGGAAGTGATAATGTTAGAAACGAGCCGATTACCTTGTTCGTGAGGTCCATACATATGAAAAATGCGGCCCCAACACATGCTGAGGCCTGTTTGTTGTGCATACGTTTCTAGCCAGGAGTGCAGTGCATTTTTACATAAAGAATACGGGGTTTTATAGGAAAGGAGCGGTGAATCTTCAAATAATACGCCGTTAAACCATTCGTACTCTGCGCCAGTACCTGCAACGACAACACGCTTTCCACCGCATGTTGTAAAGTGTTGAATCAATGAAATACTAGACTTTAGCCAATAGTAATTATTAATAGATACATAGCATGCTGGTGGCACTGCTTCCCAAGCAAGGTGAATGAGATGGCTAGGCTGAACGTCGTAAATGAATTGTTTTACTTCGTCATCGCGAAGCAAGTTTACTTTATGCCAATGGCAAGGGAGGTGAGAGGGGTTATTTTTATTATACGTGGCGTGCACTTCGTATCCCTTTTGTATAAGTGAATGTACAACATATTTACCTATCCAGCCACTACCACCTGTTACAACAACTTTCTTCATGGCTCGATCACCTCAATTTCTGGAACCGTCACTAAAAATTTACCGCCCCATTCACGAATGAAAGAGCATTCTTTCATAATTTCGTCTTTCAAATTCCAAGGAAGTATAAGAATGTAATCTGGTTTTGTACGTTTAATTTCTGCTGGAGATTTTATTGGAATACGAGTTCCTGGTAAAAGGAGATTTTGTTTGTGAGGATTTTTATCTACTGTATAAGCTAGAAATTCTTTACCTATCCCGCAATAATTCAAAAGGGTGTTTCCTTTAGCTGGAGCACCGTAACCGATAATTTGTTTGTTTAAAGCTTTCGCTTCAATAAAAAACTTTAAAATATTTATTTTCAATTGTTCGATGCGTTTAGAAAAAAGGAGATAGCAATCTAAAGTATCTAACCCGTGGTCGACTTCTTTTTGAATTAATTTTGTAACATTGGAATGGATAGTTGATTGGGCACTTAGATGGTTTACAAAAATCCGTAAGGAACCACCATGCGTTGAAAGTTCTTCTACATCAACAATTTGTAAATGATGATGTAGAAGAACTTTTTGAAGGCTTATAAGTGAGAAGTAGGAAAAGTGCTCATGGTAGATAGTATCGAACTGTTTAAAGGATATGAGGTTTAATAAGTGTGGGAATTCAATTGTTATCGTGCCATCACGTTTTAATAGTGTTTTTAAACCAGCGACAAAATCATGCAAGTTCGGAACGTGTGCTAATACGTTATTTGCGACGATTAAATCAGCTTGTGGCAATTTTTTTGCTAAGTCATTACTGAAAAAATTCACATGAGTAGGAATTCCTTTTTTGATAGCAATTTCTGCTACGTTTTTCGCGGGTTCAATTCCCAATGTCTCGATATTTTCTTTTTTAAAGTATTGTAATAAGTACCCATCGTTACTTGCGATTTCAATCACTTTTGAATGTTTCGTTAAGTTGAAACGCTTAATCGCCATTTCTACATATTGTTTAGCGTGTAGCAGCCAGCTTGAGGAGTAAGAGCTGAAGTATAAGTAGTCATGAAAAATATTGTGCGGAGATTCAAATTCATCTAGCTGCACGAGTAAACAAGAGTGACAAACAAATGTGTGCAGCGGATAAAATGGTTCCATTTTATATGAATTTTCAGAAGCTACAAATGAATTAGCAAGAGGAGAAACGCCCAAATCTAAAAAAGTGTTGGTTAGTAATGAGTGACAAAAACGGCATTTTTTCTGTTCCATTTTATAGCCCCCTTATAAATTTTTGAATGCATCGATTTGTTGTCGCGTGAAAGATTCTATATTTTCACCGGATGCATATTTTTTGTACCAATCAACAGTCCAAGCAATAGAATCATCTGTTGATAACTTAGGGGTCCAGCCGAGTTTGTTTACTGCTTTTGTACTGTTGAGTGTTAAAATTGGTGATTCATAAGGAGTTTTCGTAGAGGGAGAATGGATGGTGAGTCGTTTATTCCATAATTTCGTTACGGATTGAATGACATCATTTACGGTTCTGCTAGGTTCATTAATCGGTCCGAAATTCCATGCTTCTGCATATTTAGCATCATTCCAAAGTTTCTCAGCTAGAAGGATATAGCCATGTAGAGGATCTAAAACATGTTGCCACGGACGGACGGCATATTTGTTTCGAATACACAAAGTATGATTGTGCAAATATGCCCGAATGATATCAGGGAATAATCGATCTTCTGCCCAATCACCACCGCCGATGACGTTACCAGCTCTGACTGAGGCGAGTTTCTGGGTATTAGTGCGGAAGAATGATTTTTGATAGGATGTTGCCACTATTTCAGCGCAAGCTTTGCTAGCGCTATAAGGGTCGAAACCTCCTAGTCGGTCATTTTCCACGAACGCTCGGTCGCCACTACCGTCATTCTCATAACATTTATCGCTTGTCACATTAATAATGGCACGTACGCTTTCGACGGACTTTGCTGCTTCTAGCACGTGGACAGTACCTAAAACATTCGTTTTGAATGTATCGATAGGATTTTTGTATGAAGTGGTGACGATTGGCTGAGCTGCTAAATGAAATATTATGTCGGGATTATGTTGTTTTAGGGCGTGGAATAAAGAGTCGTAATCAGTAATATCGCCATGAATTGTCATACACTCTTTTGCTACGTTACCTTGTTCAAAAAGATTAGGAATGGATGGGGGATGAGAAGAAAAGCCCACTATTTCTGCCCCTAAAGAACTTAAGAAAAGGGTGAGCCAGGAGCCTTTAAATCCAGTATGTCCCGTAATAAATACTTTTTTCTTATTCCAAAAAGATGATGAAGCCATATTACCAAACCTTCCATGGAGCGTTATTACTTTCCCATAGCTCGACTAATTTATTTTTATCACGCAATGTATCCATTGGATGCCAAAAACCAGAATGTTGATATGCGGCCAATTCGTTTTTGTTTACTAACTGAACTAAAGTGTCTGTTTCAAAAACAGACTTATCTCCACTAATGTAATTGAAAACTTCAGGATTTAAAACGAAAAATCCACCGTTAACCCATCCGCCATCACCTAATGGCTTTTCTTGAAAAGATGTTACAGACTGTTTATCTAATATGAGAGAACCAAATCTACCAGGAGGTTGTACGGCAGTAACAGTAGCCATTTTTCCATGTTTTTTATGGAATGTAATAAGTTCTTTTATATTTACATTACTTAATCCATCACCATAAGTGAGGCAGAAAGGTTCGTCTCCGACATAATTTTGAATCTTTTTCACTCGGCCACCCGTTTCGGTATTTACACCAGTATCGATTAGTGTAACTTTCCACGGTTCTACACGATGAGAATGGCTAGTAATTGTATTATCGTTTAACTGTATTGTGAAATCAGACATGTGTAAGTTGTAATTTAGAAAGAACTCTTTAATTGCATATCCTTTATAGCCTAAGCAAATAATAAACTCAGTAATCCCGTAATGACTATACAAACTCATAATGTGCCATAGAATGGGTTTTGTTCCAATTTCAATCATAGGTTTCGGTTTTAAATGTGTTTCTTCCCCAATTCTTGTACCGTACCCACCAGCAAGAATAACAGCTTTCATTTTTTCCTCCTAAAATAAAAATTTATTATTTATACAGTATTCATGTTTTATGCAAATGAGATTGTTTTTGATTAAGCGAATGAAAATGTTTGAGGCGATGACGATGCAGAAAATATTACGGTTTGAATTTTGGGAATAATTCTTGGTATTCAGGGTTATGACGGAGGTCTTGTGTTAGGTTACTAAGCTCTAAAAAACGTATGTCCAGTACTTCAGGAGATTGACCGTAATGTGTTTGAAGCCCCATTTGAACACCCCTTTTTGAAAGGGTAGGTGTAATTTGTAATTTTCTTGCCTTTGACTGTTCATTCCAAGGGCTAAAATAAAATTTTAAAATAAATGAAGGATAGTCATAAATTATATATCCGTGCCGCGAATGATGTCTACCAGGTAAATATGCACCATCTAGATGATTGTGAATAAATCTCCAAGCACATCCGAGTTGTGGGTTGTAAGGGAAGACACCGTGGTATCGCTGTTCTACTAAGGGGATAGAATATCTAGGCTTTGAATAATTATAATTGTGATTATCTATCATTAAAATCATTCTAATCGCATACATGTTTTGGCCTAGTGATATGAAGAGATGAAAAAAAATCTTCAGTATTATTACAACAAAAGAATTCAGTAGTATTTAAAACGATTTTCCAACCTGAAACTTCTCTTTCAATTTCCATCACTTCAATATCAGTATTAGTTGGATCAAACTCAAGAAATCTGGAATTTCGTACTTCCCAGTGGGGTGCTAATAGTTTACAAATCTCTACGGAACGATCTGTAGACCCTCTATTAATTAAAATGCCGTGATCGAATATTTTCGTGTGATGCATAAGCCACCATGGAAGTAGGTATTCTTCATTATAAAAATGAGAAATGATTGTCTTTTTCATGTTAATTTCCTCCTATACAAGCAATCATTATTAGTAGAATATGCTTTTAAATAAGAAAGGTTAAAAGGTACAGACAATGTAGTGATTAGGTAATAGTTTAGTAATTTTATTGTATGAGTGATTTGTATTGGATAATAGTAGGGTGGAGCTTGGAATTTGGTATAAATTGTGAATAATAAACCGTCACGTTTGACTGTACAGTTTATGTGTTGTATGATGTAAGTAATATAAACAAGGGGGGAAGATCGTTGGGAAGGTGTATCGAATCGGACAGTTGGCTCTCATGGCTCACGTGTCGAAACGAACGATTGATTATTATACGAATCTAGGTATCTTAAAAGCGGAGCGATCTCAATCTAATTATCGCTATTACGACGAAACAGCATTTGAGACATTACAATTTATTGAGAAGTGCAAAGAAATGCATATGCCGCTTTGTGAGATTAAAGAGAAAATCGAGGAGAAGAAGAAGCTGCTCGGTATCAATGAACACGTTTCGAAACAAATGAATGAAGTGACAGACCATATTCACCGATTAGAAGTGGAGCTTACTGAGTTAAAACCGCTTTTAGATGAATTGACTGATTCACAACGTGAAAAAATATCGAAATCTTTATCAGGTCAAACGACAGCTTTAATACAGACACTTGCTCTATTATTATAGAATAAGTGAAATCCGACCTCTTTAATTTTTGTATCGGGCTATGTTTTCTAACAAACAAATAAGAAAACATTATAGTATACAGGAGGTGGACACCTTAGTTTTTTAACTAAGGGGATTCATTGGAAATATTTAATTTAGTCATGGTTGCGATTTTAATCGCATTTACTGGATTTTTCGTAGCAGCAGAGTTTGCGATTGTAAAGATACGTTCAAGCCGTATCGATCAGCTTGTTGCGGAAGGAAAACGCGGTGCTTTAGCAGCGAAAAAGGTAACAACAAATTTAGATGAATATTTATCTGCTTGTCAATTAGGTATTACAGTTACAGCTATGGGATTAGGTTGGTTAGGTGAACCGACAATCGAAAAGTTATTACACCCGTTATTTGAGAAATGGAACTTAAATCCTTCTATTTCATCAGTATTAACATTTGGTCTTGCTTTTATGATTATGACGTATTTACACGTTGTAGTAGGGGAATTAGCTCCGAAAACGATGGCAATTCAAAAGGCTGAAAGGGTAACGTTATTATTGGCAGGTCCATTAATGATGTTCTATAAAGTAATGTATCCATTTATTTGGGTATTGAACGGTTCAGCTCGTGTGATAACTGGTTTATTCGGTTTAAAGCCAGCTTCAGAACATGAAGTAGCTCATACAGAAGAAGAATTACGTCTTATCCTTTCAGATAGCTATGAAAGCGGCGAAATTAATCAAGCTGAATACAAGTATGTAAATAACATTTTTGAATTTGATAATCGTATTGCGAAAGAGATTATGGTACCGCGAACAGAAATCATTGGTTTCTACCTGGAAGATTCAGTAGAAGAACACATGAAAGTAATCCAAAATGAGCGATACACACGTTATCCGATTTTTGGAGAAGATAAAGATGATATTATCGGTATGGTCAACGTAAAAGATTTCTTTATTCGATATATGACCGAGGATCAAAAAGATTTATCATCTATTCGCTCGTATATGCGTCCGATTATTGAAGTGATGGAAACGACTCCAATTCACGATTTATTACTTCAAATGCAGAAAAAGCGAATTCCGATGGCTGTTTTATATGATGAGTACGGAGGAACAGCCGGAATTGTAACGCTTGAAGATATCTTGGAGGAAATCGTCGGCGAAATCCGTGACGAATATGATGAAGATGAAGCACCACCAATTCAACATGTGAACGAGCAACATATCATTGTTGATGGAAAAGTGCTTATCTCAGAAGTGAAAGATTTATTTGGATTACACATCGAAGAAGATGATGTGGATACAATCGGTGGATGGATTATGATGCAAAATCATGAAATCGAAGAAGGACAACACGTTGAGGCGGAAGGTTATGAATTTAAAGTGTTAGAAAAAGACGCTTACCAAATTAAACGTGTTGAAATTCGTAAGATGGAACAAGAACAAGAAGAAGAGAAAGCAGCAACTGTGTAAGTTGCTGCTTTTCTTCTAAAGTACAAAAAATGAGAACTTAGGAGCGGATATTTTGATTCAAGAAGCCTTACGTGTATATCGATTACAATTGTATGTGATCTTTAGTGGTTTACTACTTATGTGGACGATTACTCCGTTTGGAAAACAAGTGACAGGGTTTGGTATTGGATTAGCAGTAAGCGCCTATTGTCTTTGGTTATTAGCTCGCAGGGTGGAGAAACTCGGAAAAAGTATCGTAATGAAGGAAAAGGCTCCTGGGTTAGGAGTTCTAAACCGATTTGCAGCTGCCATTTTAGGAGCAATCATCATGTATGAAATTGAGCATGAAATGGAAATGTGGGCATTTGGTACAGGCATTTTAGGTGGTCACTTTTTAATGATTGCAAATTTAGCTTATGCGAATATGCAGTTAGTGAAAGAGGAAGAGAAGCAAAGGGAACATGCTTCGAAAAACATAGAGCTATGATGAAAGGGGCCTAATGGGGTTCCTTTTTTGTGTTTAAGTGAGCTAATGAAAGGAATCAATTTTACGACAAATATAATACGCTTCTTTTTTTTGTTTTTCAATAGTATGAAAAATAATGTAAAAAAATTTAAAAACCCATCGATTTCTAAAGGTTATGTATGTTATTATGACAAAAGACTTTTTGAAAGAGGTGGATACCAATGTTACAAGCGTTACTTATTTTTGTGCTTCAAATTATTTATGTTCCAATTTTAACAATCCGTACGATTTTGCTTGTAAAGAATCAAACAAGATCCGCTGCTGGTGTTGGATTGTTAGAAGGAGCTATTTACATTGTCAGTTTAGGTATTGTGTTTCAAGATTTATCAAATTGGATGAACATCGTTGCCTATGTCATTGGCTTTAGTACAGGACTTTTATTAGGCGGTTATATAGAGAATAAATTAGCAATTGGTTATATTACGTATCAAGTTAGTTTACTAGACCGTTGTAATGAATTAGTAGATGAACTACGTCACTCTGGATTTGGTGTTACGGTATTTGAAGGCGAAGGAATTAATTCTATACGTTATCGCTTAGATATCGTTGCAAAGCGCTCTAGAGAGAAAGAACTGTTAGAAATCATTAATAAAATTGCACCGAAAGCGTTTATGTCTTCTTATGAAATCCGTTCATTTAAAGGCGGATATTTAACGAAGGCGATGAAGAAGAGAGCGTTAATGAAGAAGAAAGATGAACATGCATCGTAAAGAA
This sequence comes from Bacillus sp. AY2-1, assembly GCF_008368965.1. Classification (NCBI taxonomy): domain Bacteria; kingdom Bacillati; phylum Bacillota; class Bacilli; order Caryophanales; family Bacillaceae; genus Bacillus; species Bacillus sp. AY2-1. The sequence continues at coordinate 20,684 of NZ_QPEL01000015.1, forward strand.
AAGGGAGTAGTGCAGCTTTAAAAGCACGGCATAACCCCCATATGTAAAAGAGAGGAATCTATTTCAAATTTGATTCCTCTCTTTTTTATGAAGGGATTTATCTGTTAATTGGAAAAATTGAATCGTATAATTATTTTTTCTATTCATCCTCAAATTAATGATTAGCCATACAACTTGAATAAATACTGGTATAATAAACGCGATTAATAAAACGATAAGTGATATTGATTTAATTTCGGATGTTTGAGTAACACCAGCACCATCAACATCTCGTAGCCAAATAATAGCGGTCCATATTCCAAAAATGATAATCCAAAACATGTTGCCAATCCACCAAGAAACCCATCGTTTTTTCATGTTAGAATTCCTTACATTTACACTCTGTTAAAAGTATATTTTCGTTCGTTACATTGATCCCGCTATTTGCCGGGCAGTCCGTAAAAGCTCGATTGGTGAGGGTTAATAATTAGTGGGGGATGATGCACAAAACCCCTACCGATTAAAGTTTCACTTTATAATGAAATAACTATAAAATTAGTTTTTCTTAACTGTATACCTAACTTGTTTAAAGGTTACCATTTCTCCATCTTTATCATCATCTTTTGTTTGCAAAAGTTGAACTTTTGGCTTGTAGTCCGTCCTATGAGCGTGTTCGATATCTTTAATGTTAAGCTTGTAGGATTCACCATTATTAATTTTTTGTTCCAATACTTTTTTATTAGCAACATAAATAAAGGTCACTTTATTTTCATCAATGCCCTCGGTCTTAATTTCTAATTCATTATCTTTTGTTGTAATGGTTGGTGTTAATAATTCCATACTGCCGTTTCCAGTTTCTAAAGAATTTCCTGCAATAGCTGAACATCCGGATAATATGATTCCGGTGAATAGAAGAACAGCTAATTTCTGTTTCATAACATCCCTCAATTCCATGTGAATTTTGATTTTGGTATTGCTAGATTACTAGTGTGGAGCGTAAATGTTTAGTTAGTACCCTTTTAATTGCACCATAATATGTAAATTAAAACAGGATGTATATCCAATTTAAGGGAGATTAAAAAATTTACTGATTGTTGTAAATTCGTGTGTTTTAGCTTCTATTTCAATCGAAATGTAGACGAGAGAAAGAAATTTTTTTATAGAAATTATAATTTTTACATTTTACAATAATGATAGGGAATAGATGAATTCATTTACTTCGGAGGTAGTTATTTGAACATTAATGAGAAGGCAATTGAAATGTTTGAACAAAATAAATATGAGGAAGCAATGGAACTGTTTCAACAAGCAGTACATGAATCTAGAGACGTACAATCTCTCAATAATCTGGCTTGGATGTACTTTTATGAGGAAGAGAATGATGATAAAGCTCTTGAATTAATAAGAGAAGTTGTTAAGTTGAATCCTTCTTCATACTTTCCTTATAACATCTTAGGGGAAATTTACACGAAACAAGAAAAATGGGAAGAAGCGAAAGAAGTATTGCAAAAATCTATTTCGATGCAACCATCGGATGAAGCATTTCACAATGTAGCTGTAGCGCATTATAACCTTGGAGAGTTAGAAAAAGCTTCGGAATTTTTTTTGCGAGTTGCAGGGGATTCGGACTATATAATGTATAGCTATGTAAAATGCTTAATTGATTTAGGGCGAACGACAGAAGCGAAAGAGAAGTTAGATGCTTTTAACAGGAAATCTGATAATTTTTTAGGAGAAATTCATGTAGCAGATTTATATGTTGAGTTGAATTGCTATAACGAAGCAATTGAATGGTTCGAAAAGGGATACAAAGAAGTTTGGAAAAGTCCTAACTGGATTGGTAGGTTTGTATATGCTCTATATAAAGCTAATAATTTCTCCCGTATAAATGAAGTTATACAGGAATCTATCGAAGCGAAAACATCAGAAATAGAAGATGTTCAGAATGAAGAAGTAGAAGAAAACTGGACAGAAAAAGATAAGAAAGAGTTAATTGAGGAATATACAGAAGAGAATAATTGTTATAAAACAATGATAGAACGTATCAAATCTGGATATGTTCCAGGGTTAGAATTTGAAACTTATCATTTAGGGGGGTGCTATTTATTTGGTTGTAAAAGACATAATCATCTTGAATATGAAAAATAAAAAGATTCGACTGTCAAGTATGATGGTCGAATTTTTTTATTATAGGTTGCTTGTCTAAAGGTACCATCTCAATTGTAATGTGTTAAAGAGGTTTCGTCTCATTACATAGGTATATATCCTCTTTAGAGCTCCCTTTTTTAATATTTAAAATATGGAGTGAAATAAAACCAATAACTCCTATTCCGCCGAAAATAAGCCATGGTGTATACATTCCGTTTAAATTGGATGTAAACGATGTCCCGGTATAGTTACCGATGATAAAACCAAATGCGAGTGATAGTTGATAAAATCCGAAGAAAGTGGCTGTATATGATTCATTACTGTAATTTGCAATAGCGATATCAGCGTTAGGTAATACGAGTGTTTCACCGATTGTAAATAAAATTACACAAATAAAGAGCCAATATGGGTGTTGAAATAAAGGAATGAGTAAAAAGGAAATACTCATTAATAAAACACCGTATTTAATAATCGAAAGTGTGTTGTATTTGTGGAATAATTTTCGGAATAATACCATAAATATGACGCCTGTTATCGCATTTATCGTAATAACGAGTGTAGCAAGTTGATTGCTATTACTAATGTTTTTCATATGAAGTGGAAGTGCGACAGTAAGCTGAGTAAACATAATATAGAAGAAAATCATGATAAAGGAAAACAGAAGGAAAGACTTGTTTTGTAAGATGGCCTGTATTCCTAATGTAATAGACGTGTTTTCAGTAGTGACATGGAAGTGATTTTTAAGTAAGTAAAAGATAAAAGCAAATAACAGCATAAGAGATCCTGTTAGAGAGAAAGCGTAGAGTGGATCGAGTAAGAGTAAGGACCCTCCTGCAATTGGTCCGATTATTGCACCGCAATTAAAGCTAAGGTTTAAATATGTAAATAAATTTTTTCTCAAATGAGCTGGCTGTGAGCCAAATATAGCGCGAGCGGCAGGTTCGTAAAATGCAGTTCCGAAGCCAATAAGTGCAGAAGAAATAGAAATTGTATAGAAATCAGAGCATATTCCTAAAGCGATAAATCCGATTCCTCTCAAAAATAAACCAGCTATCATCATAATGATATAGCCTATTTTGTCAGCAATTAACCCTGAGAATAATGGGATAACTCGTGATGTAATTGTCATAACCGTCAACACTGTTCCTACTTGGACAGCAGAAAAATGAAGAAAGGTTAATAGATAAATAGCTAAAAATGCGTATACTGCAAAATACCCAAAAGACATAAAAAATGAAGAAATAAGCATGAAACGTATCGGTGTTGAGAAACTTTTCATAGAAATCCCCCTAATTATGTAACCAGTAAAATTATTTGATGGTTAACTATTTTATACTATAATTATACATAAAGTCAGAAAAAAGTAAATTTTAAGAAGAAGGTGGATCGAATTGAATCAAAACGCTCCAAATGAACTAGAATATATTCGGGAATTTTTAAATACATGGAGAATACCAAACGATACGAGAGAGCCAATTGATTTGCTGCAAACAAAAGAAGATATAAAGCTCTTTATGAAAGAATATTTTGATGAAGAGTTTCCATTTTATACGATAGAGGAATTAAGAAATTTTCGAGAAGATATTCGGATGACAATTGAAGGCGAAGAATCATTGCAAAAATGGTTAGAGAAATACCCATTTCATGTACATATAAAGGAAGATATGAAAGGTATTACATATGAACCAGTATATGAAGAGAATGTGTATACAAAAGTGCTAAGCATTGTGTTAATGTCAATTCAAGAAAATGTGTGGGGAAGGTTAAAAGCATGTCCAGATTGTCGCTGGGTATTTTATGATCATTCGCGAAATGGAAGTAAAAGATGGTGCGGTATGTATGCTGGAGAAGAAGGAGGAAGAGCATGCGGGACGATTGCAAAAGTGAAAAACTACCGGGCGAAGAGAAAAGGGCGATCTGGTTATGATATGTAAGTAATATTAGAGAAAGAAAAATGGATGGGGGGAATGATATGGAAGGCACACAAATGTTAGCTTTAAACAAAAAGTGTTGGGATACAGTTGCACCATATTTCTTTCAAGTGGATTGTTTACCGAAATATGGTCCGTATACGGCGTCTGAAGATGAGATTCATTTGTTCGATTCAATTAGAAATAAAAAAGTTCTTGATATTGGGTGTGGAAGTGGACATTCGTTGCAATATATGGCAGAGCATAGGGCAGAGGAAGTATGGGGTCTTGATCTTTCAAGTGAACAAATTAAAACAGCGAATAAAACGTAAAAGCGTTGGAATCCAAAGTTAATATGCGGAGCAATGGAAGAAGATATTCAGAAAGGGTATTTTGATATTATATATTCCATTTATGCATTAGGTTGGACTTCAAATTTAGGAAAAACAGTAGAGTTTATATATTCCTATTTAAAGCCAGGAGAAAGTTTTATTTTTAGTTGGGAGCACCCAGTATATTCAAACTTACAATATGGTACAGAAGAAGTTGCTATAAAGTCTTCTTATCATGAGGAAACGTCCATTACGTTTGAAACATTTAAAGGAGAAAATGTACAAGCGATATTATATAAGAGAAAAATAAGTACATATATAAATGAGTTAAATAGAGCAGGCTTTATAATTGAGAGAATAGAAGAGCCTGAACCATCGAGCTCGTTTGATGGAGAACTAGCTGAGCCGTCTACGAAATATTATTCTTTATATAAAGCTAGGATGGTACCAACTACTTTTATTATTAAGGCGAGGAAACAAATTGTTTTATAAAAAGAAGCCTATCGTTTCAAATAGTTGAAATGATAGGCTTCTTTATTTTTAAAAAATAAGGTCAGAGGTGTACTTTTTTTAAAAAAATGCATTTCATATAAAAGGTGTAATGATTTTAGGGAAGGGGGATTGTTGTGCGTCATCATAAAAATTGCAAAAAATTCGGAGTGGCACTGCCTCTTCCGCTTATAGGTGCAACTGGTCCAACAGGTAATAGTGGCCCTGTAGGTCCAACTGGAGGGCATGAAGGTCCTGTTGGTCCAACAGGGATGACTGGACCGACGGGAGCAACTGGTCCCCAAGGACCTCAAGGTATCAGGGGAATACAAGGTTCGCGAGGGACAACAGGAGCGCAGGGAATACAAGGAGCTGTTGGTGATACCGGAGAGCAAGGTATAACTGGTCCAACTGGCCTCCAAGGTGCTCAAGGATTAATCGGAAACCAAGGTCCAATTGGTGATATTGGGGTACAAGGATTAGAAGGAACACAGGGAGCTACGGGTCCTGCTGGTAGTCAAGGAATACAGGGCATACAAGGAATACAAGGGGAAGTAGGTGAGCGAGGACAAACAGGGGCACAAGGAATACAAGGAGAGAGAGGGGTAACTGGAGTTCCAGGGGTAACTGGTTCCCAAGGTCCTCAAGGTGTTCAAGGGATACAAGGAGAGCAAGGGGCTACTGGTATACAAGGAGAAGACGGCGCTCAAGGAATACAAGGAATTACTGGAGAACAAGGACACCAAGGTGATCAAGGGGCACAAGGTGTAGTAGGACCAACTGGTTCTACTGGAATACAAGGTCCTCAAGGTATAAGCGGAATAAAGGGAATAACCGGTGTAACAGGCCCTCAAGGTCCACAAGGAGTTCAAGGAATACAAGGAGTAAGTGGATCCACAGGTTTTCAAGGAGCAAAAGGAGTACGAGGGATAACAGGAGCAACTGGTCCTACTGGTACACAAGGCTCAGAAGGACCACCGGGTGGTCCGACGGGAACAACCGGTCCAATTGGTCCATCTAGTGGAGTGACTGGTCCATCAGGTCCACCCGGCCCGCCAGGAGGTCCAACAGGTCCAACGGGTGCGACTGGTTCAACAGGTGTAAGCGGAGGGATAGGACCAATTGGAGCGCAAGGAGTGCAAGGTATAACAGGTCCAACAGGTCCTCAAGGTGTAAGGGGAGTCCAAGGTTCCCAAGGTGTAGTTGGAGCAGTTGGAGTCCAAGGGGCACAAGGTCCTCAAGGTAACCCAGGTATAACGGGTCCAACGGGTGCAGAAGGTTCTCAAGGAATACAAGGTACGCGTGGAGTAACTGGTCCGACAGGTGCAGAAGGCCCTAAAGGTATTCAAGGTATTCAAGGTGTAATAGGCCCAACAGGTGCACAAGGAATGGTGGGAATACAAGGGATAGCCGGTCCAGCTGGTGTTACAGGAGCGGAAGGAGTTCAAGGTGAACAAGGAATCCGAGGAGCAACTGGTCCAGCTGGAGCGCAAGGTATACAAGGAGTACAAGGAATTCAAGGGGAAACAGGAGCAGCTGGAGCACAAGGTCCTCAAGGAGTTCAAGGGATACAAGGGACTACGGGATTGACAGGTGCACAAGGTGCACAAGGTCTTCAAGGAGTGCAAGGAATAATCGGTCCGACTGGAGCTATTGGTTTGCAAGGTCCTCAAGGATTACAAGGAATAACGGGTCCAACAGGAGTTCAAGGAGTGCAAGGAATACAAGGAGTGCAAGGAATAATCGGTCCAACAGGAGCACAAGGAATTAGAGGTCCCCAAGGAAATACAGGGGAGGTCGGTATAACTGGCCCTCAAGGAGTCCAAGGGGCACAAGGTAGTCAAGGACCCCAAGGCCCACAAGGGAATATTGGAATTACTGGTGCAACGGGTGAAACTGGAGCTACTGGAGCAACCGGGTCAACTGGACCACAAGGTGTGCAAGGTGTTCAAGGGATTACGGGAATACAAGGAATAACAGGAATGACAGGCGATATAGGTGCAACGGGTCCGCAAGGAATACAAGGTATACAAGGAATTCAAGGTTTGCAAGGCCCAATTGGAGCAAGTGGGGTGACAGGTGCTAGTGGTAGTATAGGTCCAGTTGGAGCGCAAGGTAGTCAGGGGCAAAACGGAGCGGTTGGACCAACAGGCGCAACTGGTAATGTAGGATCAATAGGTTTCTCGGGGATAGCAGGAGCGACTGGAGCGACTGGTTTACCTAGTGGGGGCGGTTATTTCTTTTCCACTGCAACGAGTACAATTGCAGCGAGTGCGCTAATACCAATTAATTCTGGTTCTACAATTTTTGGAGCAGGAGTTAGTTTAACAAATGCGACAACTATAACGTTAAGTACGCCAGGGATATATTTAATAAGTTATTATTTTCAAGGGGATGCAATTTTGGGGAATGAAACGATTTCGGTAAGGCTTGTTTTAAACGGAACGCAAGTCGCAGGGAGTTTTATTCTTTATGTTACAAAAGGTAATTTTATATTAGAACCAGCGATTTCAAATACGATGGTAATTGAAGTTACTTCTCCAAATTCCACTTTGTCATTACAAAATGGTCCATTAGCTATTGGGCATGTAACGACATTAGCGGGAGTAATAACAGCTAGCTTAAACATATTACAAATAGTTTGATGCGTTACAAACGGGAGGAGATGCTTGTGAAGAATCAAGATAAGTGTAGTAAGTTTCAAGCACCTATTCCTTTTCCGCCGCCAGGTATTACGGGGCCCACTGGACCAACCGGTCCAACAGGTGCTTTAGGTGGACCAACTGGACCGCAGGGAATACAAGGCGTACAAGGTCCAATCGGTCCAACAGGTCCGACAGGAATACAAGGGGTGCAAGGGGTACAGGGAGAAAATGGTCCAACAGGTCCAACAGGTTTAACTGGACCACAAGGCTCTCAAGGTAGTCAAGGGCCTATGGGAGAACAAGGCCCACAGGGAATACAAGGTGTTCAAGGAATTCAAGGCGAAAGAGGTCCGACAGGTCCAACTGGTATTCAGGGGATACAAGGAATTCCTGGTCCAATCGGTCCAACAGGTTCAACAGGAATACAAGGCATACAAGGAATGCAAGGGGAAGTCGGTCCGACAGGTCCAACAGGAATACAAGGTATACAAGGAGTGCAAGGGGACAATGGTCCAACAGGTCCGACTGGAAATACTGGTATACAAGGTGTTCAAGGTAATTTAGGAAGTAGTGGTTTACAAGGTATAACAGGAATACAAGGAATACAGGGTCTAATTGGTCCAACAGGCCCAACAGGTTCTCAAGGAATCCAAGGGGAACAGGGGCCAATGGGGCCACAAGGGGAAACTGGTGTTCAAGGTTTACAAGGTCCCCAGGGAGAAATGGGGCAGGTAGGTCCAACCGGTTCTCAAGGAATCCAAGGAGTGCAAGGTGTAATCGGTCCGACAGGGGCAACTGGTTTACAAGGGGATCCAGGTCCAACTGGATCAACCGGATCAACTGGGATAACCGGTCCGACTGGTTCTGCAACGGGTCCAACAGGAGCAACAGGTCCAACCGGTCCAACCGGTCCAGCAGGATCACCAGGGGGTCCAACCGGTCCGACAGGAGCAACAGGGGCAACAGGGGCGACAGGAGCAACAGGAGCAACAGGAATCCAAGGAGTGCAAGGAATACAGGGTCCAACAGGAGCAACCGGTTTAACAGGTTTGCAAGGGGTACAGGGGCCGATGGGGGCAACAGGTCCAACGGGTGACCAAGGCATTCAAGGTCCACAAGGGATACAAGGAGTAACCGGCCCGACAGGTCCGCAAGGTCTACAAGGATTACAAGGCTCAATCGGCCCAACCGGTCCGACAGGTCCCCAAGGAGTGCAAGGGGCACAGGGTCCAATCGGTCCAACCGGCCCACAAGGGGTTCAAGGTATACAAGGTGAGCAAGGAGTAAGGGGAGCGACAGGTCCAACTGGTTTACAAGGTCTACAAGGCGTACAAGGTCCGAGTGGCCCAACTGGCCCACAAGGAGTGCAAGGCGTACAAGGTCCGAGTGGCATAACAGGCCCAACCGGTCCTCAAGGAATACAAGGTATCCAGGGACCGCAAGGAAGTATAGGCCCAACCGGTCCTCAAGGAATACAAGGAGTGCAAGGTCCCCAAGGTCCAACAGGTCCGACTGGAGAAACGGGTCCCCAAGGTCCTCAAGGAATTCAAGGATCACAAGGAGAAATGGGTCCAACGGGAGCAACCGGCCCGACTGGAGAAACGGGTCCCCAAGGTCTTCAAGGAATCCAAGGTCCCCAAGGGATAACGGGTCCAACGGGAGCAACCGGCCCGACTGGAGAAACGGGTCCCCAAGGTCTTCAAGGAATCCAAGGTCTCCAAGGGATAACAGGTTCGACGGGAGCAACCGGCCAGACGGGAGTGACTGGTGCCACTGGCCCGACTGGAATACAAGGCATACAAGGAATAACTGGAGCAACAGGGGGAACGGGAGTAACAGGCCCAACCGGCGCCACTGGTCCAACCGGCTTAACTGGAGCAACAGGATCATCTGCTATATCGACAGGTGGTGGCTATTTCTTTTCTACATCAACAAGCACAATTGCAGCAAGTGCCAATATTCCAATTAACTCGGGATCCACTGTATATGGAACTGGTGTATCTTTAACTAGTGCTACAACTGTCACAGTATCGACGCCAGGAATATATTTAGTAAGCTACTATTTCCAAGGGGACGCGACTGGTGGGAATGAAGTAGTATCTGTAAGATTACTATTAAATGGAACACAAGTAACAGGGAGTTTTATACAAAATGTAACGACATCAACTGTAGTATTGGAACCATCTATTTCAAATACGCTTCTTGTAAATGTAGCTAGTGCAAATTCAACGTTTATATTACAAAATGGCCCGCTCGGTGTTGGGCATGTGACTACAATAGCAGGTACGATTACGGCAAGTTTAAATGTAGTGAGAATATTATAAGAAATATAAAAACACAAGGAATGTCTTTTTAGACACACCTTGTGTTTTTGATGTTAAATGAACAATTTTTTATCCTGCATTAACGGGCAGTAAGACACCCACTACAAAATTCAGCTAGAGTAAAGAAGTTAGGTGATAGATCAACGGACCGTAAAAGCCCGATTGGTTTAACTAATAATCAGTGGGGATGCCCCCACTGATTAAAGTTTTGCTTTATCTTTTTGGCTGAAAAATATGTTGAAAGAAGTATTTGTGATGTAAGTTATCTACAATTTTATTTGCTTGATATGTGCGATGTTGTTCGAGTCGAAGTCTTTGCTCCATCATTTTTATTGCGTGATCAGATAAACGTAACATAATACATATCTCCTTTTCTATAAATATAGGTGACTATTTGATATCGATCCCATATTTATAATTAAGGAGGCAAAATGTGTAACATAGGCAAAAAGCACCTTCCTCTCCCATTACGCTTACGAGGTTAGCTGTCGGACTCGGGAAGTGAGAGTTTCCCTACTTAAAAAAAGATTCGCCCCAAGTAGCATAGCTACAAAATTGGTTCCCCCGCTCCAAAATTTGGACTCAGCAAAAGGTATTATAAGGTAAAAGGTAACATAAATAAAACGATTAGTCAAATTATTTTATTTTTTCTGTTTTTTCAGTTGTGTAAGTACTATTCCATCAGGTAGTTCGGTGTATGTTACTTCAAGGAAGCCGTGTTTTTTATATAATGCGATAGCAGGGGTATTTGCTTTACCTGTTTGTACAATGTATGTCATAGAAGAAGGGAACATGTTAAATATATAAATTAGGAGTTTCGTCGCAATTCCTTTTTGAAAAAAATCGGGCGATACAACTAACCTGTGGATATCAATTAGTTTTTCTTCTTGTACAAAAGAAATAAAGCCGACAAGTTTATTTTCAGAAAAATATCCATAGAATGTTTCAACGCAACTTTGAATATCGTTTACAGTATCATATAAACGGGGTATGGCAGTACTATTTAAGTAGTCCCCTTCAACTTTATAGGCTGGAATTTGAACTTGTAAAATGGATGTTGCTACTTCAAAAGAAGTGGAATTTAACTTAAGAATCATAGATAATGAAGCCTCCTTTGAATATGGTATATTAATATAATTGCTTTATGGGTGAGTTTGACAATATTTTTCTTTTTTGCATATAATATATGTATCTCCATATGTAAAATAGTAGTAAATATATTTCTATAGTGAAATATGATTAGCAATGATAAATACATATGTTTGTATTGAATCATACAAACTATAATAGAAATGGAGGACTAAAAATGGGATGGATTATCACATTAATAGTTGGTGCTATTATAGGTGCAATTGCTAGTTCTATAACGGGTAAAAATTTCCCAGGTGGTATGTTCGGAAATATTATCGCAGGTTTATTAGGTGCTTCGTTAGGTGGTAGATTATTTGGATCCTTTGGGCCATCATTTGGTGGGATTCATGTCGTGCCGGCATTATTAGGTGCAATCGTGTTAATTCTTATTGTATCATTTGTAGTGAAAGCTGCAAGGAAATAGAGATATAGATTATGATGAAGAGCCCTGAATAAGGGCTTTTCATCATTCGAAGAGGTGGTTTCATTGGAGAAAATAAATATAAGAAAAAGAGATAAGTTAAGAAAGTTTTTTAGAGAACAAAATTATTTGGCGGTATTGCTTGGATTTGCGTTATTGTTTATTAATATTTTATTACTAACAAAAATATCATTTGTTTTTACACCGTTTATCGTATTTTTAAAAACAATTTTCTTCCCAGTACTATTGGCAGGCGTGCTATTCTATATTTTGCATCCATTCGTTTCACTTTTAGAAAAGAAAGGTGTTTCAAGAATCGTATCGATAGCCTCAATATACTTAATAGTAATCGGATTATTTGTGTTTTTAGTTGTAACTGTTATCCCTATTATTAAAGATCAAATTGATGCATTAATTGATAACTTACCGTACTTTGGCCATGAGATTGAACAAGCAGCGCGTAGATTCGGGGAAAGTAATTTACTTGGTAAAATTCAGGAGAATTTAAATATTAATGTTGCGAATATGGTAAAAGACTATACAGTTGATTTTACAAAGTCATTATCATCAGTAACTGGGAATGTAACTGGATTCTTGAGTACTGTTACAGAGGTTGTTTTAACATTTGTAATGGTTCCATTTATATTGTTCTATCTTTTAAAAGATGGCGAACAATTGCCGAATCACTTCTTAAAATTCATTTCAGAACAAAGACAACCAGCAGCAATGAGAATACTAGATGATATGCACTATGCGATTAGCTCGTATATTAGAGGGCAAATTATCGTGAGCTTGTTTATCGGTATTATGCTATTAATCGGTTACCTTATTATCGGTATTAAATATGCGGTACTACTTGCGATTTTAGCGATGATTGTAAATATCGTTCCGTACGTAGGACCAATTATTGCTATTACACCAGCGTTAATTATCGCATTTATTGACTCGCCAGCAATGGTGTTAAAAGTAATCATTGTTATGATGGTTGTACAATTAGCAGAAGGTAAATTTATTTCTCCTCAAGTAATGGGGAAAAAGCTAGATATTCACCCAATTACAATCATATTTATCATTTTAACTGCCGGAAACTTATTCGGGATTATGGGCATTATTTTAGCCATTCCAGGATACGCGATATTAAAAGTGTTAGTTACGCACGGTTATAGATTTGTTAAGTTGAATACGTGAAAAAAGAGCTAAAACAGTTGAACTGCACCCCAATTGTAGTCTAACAATTGGAGTTGTAGTAGTTATATATAATAATATTCAGTTAATAAAAAAAAAAAAGAGTAAATAAATTTGAACTGCACCCCAATTGTTAGACACAGTCTAACAATTGGAGGTGCAGTTTTTCTATGGCTAAATTTACAGCTGATGAAAAAATACAAATCGTTCTACGTTATTTGAACGGAAATGAAAGTTATCGAGAAATGGGTAGATCGCTCGGTATAAGTGACACAATCATTTTGAATTGGGTAAACCAATATAAACAGAATGGTCTGGAAGCTTTTCTAAAACGATGTACAAATTACACACAACAATTTAAACTAGACGTACTAAACTTTATGATTGAAAACGGTATGTCCTTATTTGAGACGGCAGCTATCTTTAATATTCCTGCCCCTTCAACGATTTCTGTTTGGAAAAAACAGCTCGAAACACAAGGAATTGATGCCCTTCAATCTAAGAAAAAGGGGCGTCCATCCATGAAAAAAGATTCAAATAAACAATTAAAACAACATTTAGCTGAAGGGTCAGTCGAAGCACTTGAAGCACGCATTAAACAGCTTGAGATGGAAAATGAGTACTTAAAAAAGTTAAATGCCTTAGTTCAAAACAAGGAAAAATCACAAAACAAGACAAAGCGCAAGTAGTCTATGAATTAAGGCATAAATATTCGGTGAAGGCACTCGTGGAGCTAGCTACTATTCCTCGAAGCACGTATTATGATTTAGTAAAGAAAATGAATCGTCCAGATGTAGATGCCGATTTGAAAGCTGAGATTAAAGCGATTTATGAGGAAAATGAAGGTCGTTATGGTTACCGTCGCATTCGTGATGAATTAACGAATCGTGGCCAGAAAGTGAACCACAAGAAGGTTCAGCGCATTATGAAAGAGCTTGGGTTAAAGTGTGTTGTGCGTATGAAGAAATATAAATCCTATAAAGGAAAAGTCGGTAGAATTGCACCTAATATTTTAGAGCGTAATTTTCATACAGATGCACCGAATCAAAAGTGGGTAACAGACATCACAGAGTTTAAATTGTTTGGAGAAAAACTGTATGTATCACCTGTATTAGATTTGTATAATGGTGAAATTATTACCTATACAATTGGTTCTAGACCGACGTATTCGCTTGTTTCAGACATGTTAGAGAAAGCATTGGAACGTTTACCTGAAACGCACCAGCTACTGATGCATTCGGATCAAGGATGGCATTATCAAATGAGACAGTACGTCCGTACTCTTGAATCAAGAGCTATCGTCCAGAGTATGTCTCGAAAAGGCAACTGTTACGACAACGCAGTAATAGAAAATTTCTTTGGGATTATGAA
>NZ_QPEL01000150.1:0-6658 GCF_008368965.1 Bacillus sp. AY2-1
CCATCAAGAATTTCTTGAGCAGCTTCTGCGATGGCACCGCCCTTGTTTAATTCCAATCTTCCTACATCTGTATTGGCAAGCGCTGCAGCTTTTTTTACAACTGCGAACGCTTTAATTAAACTTTCATGAATTTTATACCCTGTAATCGGGAAATTTTCAACAGCGCGTAAAGTTTGAATTCCGTAATATGCCTCAATAGGTAATTCCTTTCCTCCCAAAAAATCATTCTCCACTCGCACGTTCTTGTTTGTCATTTCCATTTTAATTTCTCCCCCATATTAAATGTAAAACCTAAATAAATCATATGAAGTCATTACCAATCCTTATCAGATTTTATTGTTAAATCGTAGGCTAAAGGCTCTTCAATAATTTTTTTAATCTCTTCTAATTTATTAGTTTTCCCAAGCGCCCACATCAATTTTGCTATGATGGCTTCCGTATTCATATCTCCAGATAATATTACTTGATGTTGTGCCACTTTCCGTCCTACTTCATAGAGAAGTATGTCTTCTCCTTCTTCCAGGCATTGAGTAGTAATCACTACAGCAATCCCCATTTCAGTCAACTCTTGAATTTTCGAAAGCAAGTTCCTTCCTTCAAAAGGTAATCCACCGTTACCAAAACTTTCAATAATAATCCCTTTGTACAAATCTTTTAAACAATCAAATATCTCTGGTTTTGTACCTGGATACAATTTCATAAGAAAAACATCCGTACATAAATTAGTATTTATTGAAAGTTCATTATGGGAGGACTTTGGCTTCCAATGATATTTCAGTTCATCTTCATTTACCTCAGCAACATATGGATAATTCACACTTTCAAATGCATCATAACTTTTTGTTCGCATTTTAACTGCTCTCGTCCCAATAATCACCCTACTATCAAAAACAATAAACACACCGCCAACATCCTCACAGGCAAATCTAAGAGCATCAGCTACATTTTTCTTTGCGTCTGTCTTTTTAAAACTAATAGGTACTTGTGAACCTGTTAAAACAACTGGTTTTCTTAAACCTTGAAGCATATAAGATAACGCGGAAGATGTATAAGCTAACGTATCCGTTCCATGTGTAATCACAAACCCGTCATAGTCATCATAGTGATTAAAAACAGCATTAGCTATTTCTTTCCAGTGCTCAGGTTGCATATTGGTACTATCAATATTCATTAAGATTTTGCAATCTATTTCTAAGTTTCGAGAAGACTTCGAAAAATAATTCAATAATTCCTCAGCGGACAATCCTGGAACAAGCCCCTCATTCCCCTCCACAGATGCAATTGTCCCACCAGTTGCAAGTAATAAAATTTTCTTCATACACAACCCCTCCATAAAATAAACAACGATATATCGTTCGCGTAATGCGTATTTATATTTATCATTATAGAACTTAATTTGAATTAATCAAGATTTTGTATTCAATACGCGTACTTTTTTTCTATTCTTGATTCTTTTTCTATGTTATAATTAATTTAATAAAATTAGATGGGGTATGAGACGAATGCTGGAACGTTTATCTAAATTAAGAAAAAATCAAAAATGGTCCTTACAAGAGACAGCAGATCGACTTGGGATTGCGAAAAGCACCTATGCCGGGTATGAAAATGGTTATAGATTACCTTCATTACAATCTTTATCAAAAATAGCCGATTTATTTGATACATCTGTAGATTATATATTAGGTCGAATTGAACATTCACATCAAAACAAAGATGTAATTGATATTACAAGACTCCTAAACGATCCAGATCCAACACTTTTAATAGATGGAGAAGCACTGTCAACAGAAGAGATAATAGATTTTATTGCTTTTGTGAGAAGTAAACGAGAACTAAGTTCCAAGAGAATAGAAAATATTGAACCAACATGTAAAAGTTGATTCAATAAAAAACGAAGACACTGTACTCTTTAAACTTAGAAATACTTAGACAATTAATTTGCAAACGGTTTAT
Organism: Bacillus sp. AY2-1; assembly: GCF_008368965.1. NCBI lineage: Bacteria > Bacillati > Bacillota > Bacilli > Caryophanales > Bacillaceae > Bacillus > Bacillus sp. AY2-1. Next base: position 1,954 of record NZ_QPEL01000150.1, read on the forward strand.
ATAATGAATTCTTAGCAGCTGGCCTCATTCGGGGACTTATACTTGGAAATAATCCCATTGGTTATATGATTCAATTATTTTTCATCATTTGTGTAGTGGTAGCAGCTATTTTCGGAGGTTTCACATCCAATAAATCAATTATCATGAAACAAGGATTTCTCGCTATTTTAGCGTTGCTTGCCCTTTTATCTGTCATATAGAACTAAAGCTTTTCAATAAAGGAACTCACTTTTGAAGAATACGCCATTCTTTCTGTAGATTTATAAGAAAGAATGGCGTTTTTGTATGTCTATTTCTGTATCGAAAGAATTTGAAAGTATAACAGAATTCAAACAAGAATTAGCAAAGTAGATAAAGTACTATAATCATGAAAGAATCAAGGAAAAATAAAAGGAAATGAATCCAGTATTGTACTAGGCTCATTCCCTAGAGACTACTTAATAAACCGACCTTTCTAACTTTCGGGGGCACAGTCTAGTTGAAGTGCTACAACTACTTTAAAGTTAAGTGTTTAACCTTGAAGTGCTTAATTCTTTTTTCCAGACAAAGCATACATTATATCTTGATGCTTTATTGTCCTCTTATAATTATGTGGTATCGGGAATTTGTTTCGGTGTTCTTTTATTATAATTATGATTACTATAAGTGATAAAGCTACAGGTATAAAAACGATTAACAAAGCATCTTAATGTTTATGAAATTCTTTGTTAATCGTTTCTCTTCTCCCTAATCTTCTGCGAGACTATATTTTTTCATTAAAATTCCCCATATCTTATTTGATTTATTCTGTAACACCAGATTGGGTTACTTTTACATCAGCTGTTACACGAAAACGTAAATGTTTATAGGATTCTTCCCATTCTTGACTGTTCCATTTTCTTACGTGAGTTCTACCAAGCTTTCTAAGTCCTATAGGATCTGTGTCTTTTTTAATAAATCTCTTTATCAATGTAGTTGCTTTTTTCTCTATTTCTTTTTCCATAATTTTTTCTAATTTTTTTATTTCTTTAGGATTATCTAGATTTTTTGTTTTTGTAAATTCTTGAATTTCAGCTTTAACTTGAATATGAGCATTTACGAATGGATGCTTACTATTCCCCTCCATCTTATATTTTGTTCTAGCTTTTATATTCTCTATCGTGGCGTAAGTATTTGGGGAACCAGGTAGTTTGAATTGGTATGTACCTTGTTTAAAATTATCTGTCAACAATTTAAATACAAATAAATCTTTAGGGTTTACTTTATCAACCATTTTACATCTTTTAAAAAGTGCTATTCCATCTAACTCCAACACATTACCTTTTTTAGATATTATCGGTAAATATGAATCTCTCGCATCATCATTAAGTTGGTTTAAAAACATAAAAAAATTTGTTTTTGGCTGCGTTCCATTATCCATATTTTGCTCCAGTAAAGAGGATAGATAGGAAGCAATTTCTTTTTCTTCAGAATAGTTCCCCTTTAATAGTGATTCCCCTTTTACATTTGTAATTGCTAAATAAATTGCATTTCCTACACTAGGATTTCGATTCAAAGTCTCTAAAATTTCCTGCATTCCCTTTTCAATTATTTTTTCATTAAATATAATAACACGCAATTGCCCTAACTCTAGAGGTCCAGAAGATTTTTCGGATGCTCTTGCAAGAACTTCTCTACCAGTCTGGCCTGATGCTGAATAGATTTTCGTTTCACCTTCCCCGCCTCCTTTATAAGCTGAAATCGCAAAGGTTCCTTTTAGCTTACCTTTTGCTTCGGTATCATATGCCGCAACTTGAACTAAGTCAATGTCATCCACAATTTTCGTTTTAGCACAACCTATTAAGAAGACACTTACTATAAGGAAAAGTATCCATCGCTTCATGTTTATCTCCTTAACTTTATTTTGGCGGTTTGAATTAGCCATAGTACAGGTAGGTATACATATATATATATAAAGCCCATTTGACCTGTCCAAGTATTTAATAAGTTAATTTTATTACGGTTATTCAAGAAAAATGATAAAACAAAGATGAATAGGATGATAACTGGCAAAACATATTTTTGCTTTATTCCCAGTGCCTCTTTTATACCACGACTTACTCCCCATAATGTAAAGGAAACATTGGGTAATATAAAAAAAGCCCAAACAGAAACAATAATGTATTCAAACCGCTCTATAAAGGGAAATTGTATAATTTTAATCATGCTTAAATATGCCCATATCGCACTCGCTAGTTGTTTTTCACTAAAAAACGCAAGAGTTAAAATCATAAGGTATGTGTAGACAATAGTCGTTACTAAATTTGCATAGTGCGCATATTTTTGAGACGTTTTTGCCTTTTTAATAAATGGGTAGTACAGCAATAACATTTCAAATCCAAAAAAACTAAACATATTTCCTTTCATTCCTTTCATAATTTCTAGGAATGAATGCTGTGCAATTGGAAATAAATTTCGGAAATCTGCATACTGCAAAGGATAAAAAAATGTGAAGATTAGAATGCTTGGGATAACGATTCCAAAGAAACCGATTCCGGCAACTACACGAAATCCTCCAGTAACAATGTAATAGCATAAACCCAAAAAAGCCCCAGCTATAACCCAAGATGAAATAGAAGGAAACATCCAAACATGTACTACTTCGATATAAGTATGTAGTGTTGTTGCACCTAACAATACAATATAGGATAAAAAAATGAAGTTGAATATTCCACCAATCCATTTTCCAAGTACGTTTTGATTGATTGCAATGATGTCTCCATTACCCTGATTTAAAATCTGATATATGATCCAAATCATAAGATTGACAGATATTCCAAAAAGTAGCGTGCTAATCCACGCATCATTTCCAACTAATTTTGCACTAATCCTTTCAAAACCAAGCATACCAACCCCCATCTGTATAGTAATAATTAAAAAAAATACCATATATGGAGAGACTTGATACTCAATTGGGATCTGTTTCATAATGCTCCTCCCTGTTAAATTCAATCATCAAAATCATTTCTTGATAGTATTTTATTTTTCTCTACCTCTTCTGGATTAAAGCGAAAACGCTGTTTAGACCTTGAAAAAATAGGACGTCGAAACATCGCTGAAATCGGCATACGTACAATACTGTCTTTCCAATCTGTAAGGCGTGTAGGATAAAAAGGAAACAAATAAGGACGTCTTAATGATTCTGTACGTAATAAACGTGCTAAAAGCAAAGAGCTTGTTAAAACAATTCCTAATAAACCCAACAGGTGTGCGGCGATTATAAAAGGAAAACGAATTACTCGAATTGTATTACCAATTCGATATATTGGTGCTGTAAATGAGCTAAGGGCTGAAAGTGCAACAATGATAATAAGTACATTACTTGTAAGACTTGCCTCTACCGATGCCTGTCCAATTACAATACCACCTACTATACCGACAGTTAGACCCACTTTAGTTGGTAAACGTGCCCCCGCTTCTCTCAGTAATTCAATCGTTATTTCTAAAAAAAGTGCTTCAATAACTGGAGGAAAAGGTACTTTACTTCTCGATATGATTAACGTTTCAAGAAGTTCTCTCGGAATTAGCTCGTAATGATATGTTAAAATTGCAACATATAATGGAGTTGTTAAGACAGAAAAAATAAAAGCAAAAAGCCTTAGCAGTCGAAAAAAGGAGGAAATAATCCAAGGCATGGTGTAATCTTCTGTCGTAGAAAAAAAGTCAATTAATGTTGTTGGAAGAGTGATAGCATAAGGCGAGCCATCTACAAAAAGTGCAATTTTCCCTTCTGCTAATACAGCTGCCACACGGTCCGGACGTTCTGTATTCAAAAATTGAGGGAATATAGAATTCGGGTTGTCTGCAATTAACTGCATCAAATAAGTACTATCCAAAACATGGTCTGTTTTTATTTGACTTACCCTTTTTATAATTTCTTGTAGATTTTGATCATTTACAATTCCCTCAATAAATACAATCGCAACAGTTGTGTTAGAGAGAGATCCTACTTTCAATTCTTTCATTTGTAAATAAGGTGTTGGAAGCTTTCTACGTACTAAATTTAAATTTACATCTAAATCTTCGACAAATGCGATTTGCGGACCCACAATATTGTATTCAATTTCGGCTTTTGTAATATCCCTTTTTTCTTTCTTTGACACATTTACTAACAAACAATTTAATTTATCTGTATCGAACTGAATCAGTATATAGCCATTTAAAATACTATCCTGAATATCTTCCATTTGATTTGTTATTTTTGAATTCTCAAAAGGTAAGACAGAGTGAATATCTTGTAACGAATCGAAGCTCTTCTCTTTTATATAAGTCAAAACCTCTTCATGAAATATATTTACATCGATTAATGTTCTAAAATATGAAATGACTATAGAGGAATTATTAGAAGCAATTTCCAACGTTATAAAATCTTTAGATTTTTTTAGTAATTTCATTAAATCCTGCAAAGATTCTATAGAGTAAACAGATATTCTTTCATGTGGTTTCAATTGATAATACCCTTCCTTTCAGAAAGAAACTATATATAGTTTTCAGGAAATTGCTATTTTTAAAATTAGGGATGGTGATATGTAAATATACTTATTGAATTAATAATAACGCCTTTGAAAATAACTTAACCAAAATTAGTTAAAAAATGTATTAAAAGTAAAAATAAGAAATGTTTTCGAGCATAATTACAATATTAAAAACATCCTTTCTTTTAGTTCTAAAGAAAGGATGTTTTTAT
>NZ_QPEL01000151.1:0-15385 GCF_008368965.1 Bacillus sp. AY2-1
TCTTCCACTTCCTTTGTTGGTTCTTTCACTTCTTCTTTTGGTATTAATTTTTCTACTATATTCTGCATTACAATGCCACTATATAATATGCCAGTCTCATAATGATCTGCATCTAAATCAAATTCATATATTTTTTCTCCTAAAGTACGCCAAATGATTCCCTCATCAGTAAGAGTTCCACCTTCACTCTTTAGTGTAATCTTTTCAATTGGCTCTCCCTCTAAATCATATACAGGTATTTTCACTTCTTTATTTATTTCTGCATCATCCAAAATGACCTTTTGCCTTCTAACATCAATTGTTACCCACTGACCTAATTGTATTAATGGCCTTACATCACGAATCTCATTTTCAGCTAATTTTAAACTAAGTAAGTCTAACATTGAGCCAAGAACCGTTACATCTGTAATACGATTCTCAGTAAGATTTAACCACTGTAAATTTTTCAATGAAGATAGCGGTGTTATATCTTCAATTTGATTATGAGATACATTCACATTATTCAATCGTTTCAAGTTTGAGATGAAATCAATATTTTTCAGGCCTACTCCTTCTAAAGTAAGGTTTTCTAAGTTCGTCATGTACTCTAAACCTGTTATATCTTTTATCTCATTTCCTTTTTCTTTAAGTATCTCTAATTTTTTAACCTGTAATAAATCTTCTTTTGTGATAGGAGCGTTTAAGTTCTCTCTACCTAAATTCTCTTTATTAATATGTTGTTGTAAAGTTTTATCGAGAATTACATTTGCACGTTCTTTTTGTTTTTCAACTATATTCTGTATAACCGTACCATTAAATCTTATTTTACTTTCAGTAGAATTAGTATCTAGTTTAAATTCATATATTTTTTCTCCAGGACTATTCCATTTTATAAATCCGTTATTCAGAGTAGCCCCCTCACTTTTTACATTAATATTTTGAAGTGGTTCTCCCTTAAGGTTGTATACTGGGATTTTTAATTCCTCATCTACGCTTGCTTCATTTAAAAAGATTTTTTGTCTTTGAATGTCAATTGAAATTCGCTTACCTAATTCCTCAACAGGCCTTACGTCAGAAATTTCATTTGCTCCAAGATTTATCTCATGTAAATTTGTTAAAGTGCTCAACGGCGATATATCAGAGATATAATTCTCTTCTAAATTCAGCACTTGTAAATTTCCTAATTGAGATAATGGTGATATATCTTTTATTTCACTATCAGCAATTTCTAGTTCAATAAGATTACTCATTTTACTAATAGATTCAACATTATTAATTTTATTGTTCCCTATCCATAATAGTTCCACATTATTTAATCGATCAATTCCATTAAGATCACTGATTTGATTATTTGCTAAGTATAATTGTTTCATAGTTGATAATGTAAATAATGGCTGGATATCTTTAATGTTATTACCGATTAAATCTAATGTTTTGATTTTTTTCATTTTACTTAATGGTGTAAGATCAGAAATTTTATTATCTCTTAAAAAAAGCATATTAATATTCTCTAATTGCCCAATTGGATGAATACTTTCAATTGAATTAGAAGTTAAATCAACGTACTTCAAACTTCTCAATTTCGAGATAGCTGATATATCTGTTACATTAGACTCTCGTAACGTCAACTTCTCTAAATTTGTCATATACTCTAAACCAGCTATTTCATTTATCCCTTTACCTGAATAAATGGATAATGTTTTAATTTGTAATAAATCTTTCTTTGTGATTGGCGCATCTACATTATCTCTATCTAAGTTATATTTATTAATATATTTTTGTAATTGCTTATCTAATATTACATTTCCGTTTTCATCTTGTTGCTCCTCTTTATTTTCCTTTTGTTTTTCTAAAACATTGTTTTCTAAATTTATAGCATTTACTTCAAACTGCACTTGATATTTATTATCATAGGCCATCGTTGGAATATAAATATGCATTTGCATATTGTATGTTTTTCCTAATTCTCCAACTTCAAATTGAATAACCTTCGTCCCATTTTTCTTTTTGTCTTCTGATAGGACCTTTACATCATGAAACACACCTGGCGTATGAATATCCTCTGTTTTCAAGTATTGGAAGAAATCACTATCACTTAACGTTGCTGTTACAATTTTCTTTCCATTCTCAATTGTTAATTTCGGATCCTTTATATAAACAGCTGCCATAGACTCTTCATTCGTTTTATCTTTATACGCTTTAATAACAGCATCATATGTACCATCTTCTAAACCTTGTCCCGTTTTATTCGCCTCAATTGCCACTGCCGCTAAAGCAGGTGTTGAATAAACAGCAAACGGAAGTGATAACGCCGCCGCTATAATCATTGCATTTATACGTTTTCTTTTATTTTGTTTCAACTTTACATCTCCTCCAAAATATATAATTCGAAATGTAATCATTTCTCGAATAAATGATAATGATTTTCATTATCATTGTCAACTAAAAAAATAAAAAGTTTACAAAAAAAGAACCTCTTTAAAAGAGGTTATGCCATTTTCTCACCTGATTCTTCTCTAAAAAAGCTTTTCATCGCATGAAATACGTCTGCTTTTTGCTTTAAAATATAGTATCTAAAGTTTTCATCTTTAATATTTTTATAGGCTGACATGAGTGTACTATGGCGATTATACTGATTCACTTCCCCATATCCAAACATATTACATTTCTTCATTAATTCTTCCACAAGCTTTACACACCTAGCGTTATCTGATGTTAAATTATCACCATCTGAAAAATGGAATGGATAAATATTATAGCGGTCTGGTGAATATTTATTATCAATCAGTTCTAATGCCTTTTTATATACGGAAGAACATATTGTTCCGCCACTTTCTCCTTTTGAGAAAAATTCTTCTTCTGTGACGACTTTCGCTTCTGTATGGTGAGCAATAAATTCAATATCAACTGTTTCATACTTTGTTCGTAAAAATCTTGTCATCCAGAAAAAGAAGCTACGTGCCATATACTTCTCCCACATTCCCATCGATCCACTCGTATCCATCATCGCTAACACAACAGCCTTTGAATCTGGCTTTAATACTTCATTCCAAGTGCGGAACTTTAAGTCTTCTTGATGAATTGGATGGAAAGATGCTTTACCACGCATCGCATTTCGTTTATATGCAGATATCATTGTTCGTTTCTTATCGATATTTCCCCATAATCCTGTTTTTCTAATGTCATTAAATTCAACATGTTCAATCCGATTTTCATCTATTTCTTTTCTCTTTAAATTAGGCAGCTCTAACTCTCTGAAAAACGCCTGCTCTAATTCTAAAATAGAGACTTCAGCTTCATAGTAATCTTCCCCAGCTGCATCTCCTGCTCCTTGCCCTTTTCCTGGCCCTTTTTGTTTTTGACCACCTGATCCATCTCTCGCAACGACATCACCAACTTTACTGTCACCGTTTCCTTGCCCAACATGTTTATTTTTATCATAATTGTATCTAATCTTATATTCATCTAGAGAACGAATTGGTATTTTTACAACATCTTTGCCATTAGACATAACTATACTTTCTTCTGTTACAAGATCGGGTAAATTATTCTTAATTGCCTCTTGTACTTTTTCTTGATGGCGTTGTTGGTCGTCATATCCTTTGCGATGGAGGGACCAGTTTTCCTGTGAAATCGTATAATTTGGTTGATTTTCTTCGCCCATTCCTTTCCCTCCTTACTGTAATTGTCTTCCTTTATGAACAGCAATCTATAAATTTTGTTCTGTACTGTGCAAGCTAGAATATTTGAAAGGTAACTGCCCACAGAAAATCATCCCATAAACATTTATAACGTTTTTCATACAATACCCGAGCATCCTAAACAAAATTTTGCCACTCACATAATAGAAAGAAATATTCAGCCACTGATAAGAAAGAAACACAATGCATTGTTGCACACATTTTTACTTTGCAACATATTGTATTGTGTTGGCTTTTTTCGTATGAATGGTTGGTTACTCTATCATATGCATATTGTAAAAATAATTGACAATAAATTCATGAAATTGCATCTTAATTTATTACATTTGGACAAGGTATGACACTTTATACACATATGAACGGATAATAAAACGCTGTCCCGCAAAATACAAGAGACAGCGTTTTGTTATCAAACTATCGGTTTAACAAGCTACCTACATAGCGTAATAATTCATTTGCTGAAGAAGAATTATAGCCATGCTCATCAATTAAACGCGCAACAACATCATTGATTTTCTTAAGCTGATTTTCGTCTGGCGTTTTCGTTGATGTTGTAATTTTCACTATATCTTTTAAATCAGCAAATAGTTTTTTCTGAATCGCTTCACGAAGACGTTCATGTGAATTATAATCAAAGCGTTTTCCTTTACGGGCATAAGCAGAAATGCGAATTAAAATCTCTTCACGGAACGCTTTCTTAGCATTTTCTGAAATCCCAATTTGCTCTTCAATTGAGCGCATTAATTTTTCATCTGGACTCATTTCTTCTCCTGTTAACGGATCACGTAATTTCGATTTATTGCAGTACGCCTCGACGTTATCTAAATAATTATCCATAAGTGTCTTAGCCGATTCTTCATATGAATAAACAAACGCCTTTTGTACTTCTTTCTTTGCGATTTCATCGTATTCTTTTCTCGCTAATGAGATGAAATTCATATAACGTTCACGGTCTTCATTACTAATCGATGGATGCTGATCCAGCCCATCTTTTAAAGATCTAAGTACATCTAACGCGTTAATAGATGGTACCTCTTTTCGAATGATTGTAGACGAAATTCGGTTAATGACATAACGAGGATCAATACCCTTCATACCTTCATCTTGATATTCTCGTTGTAGCTCCTCTACATCAATCGCATTATAACCTTCTACCGTTTCTCCATCATACAAACGCATCTTTTTAATTAAATCAATATCCGGACGCTTCGGATCTTTTAAACGAGTTAAAATAGTGAACATTGCTGCAACGCGAAGTGTGTGTGGTGCAATGTGAACATTCGACACATCACTTTCACGAATCATTTTTTCATAAATATGTTCTTCTTCACTTACTCGTAAATTATAAGGAACTGGCATTACAATAATTCTTGAGTGCAATGCCTCATTTTTCTTATTTGCTATAAATGAGCGATACTCTGTTTCATTCGTATGCGCTACAATTAATTCATCTGCTGAAATAAGCGCAAATCTTCCCGCTTTGAAATTCCCTTCTTGCGTAAGCGATAATAAGTGCCATAAAAACTTCTCATCACATTTTAACATCTCTTGGAACTCCATCATTCCTCGGTTCGCCTTATTTAATTCTCCATCAAATCGATACGCACGCGGGTCTGATTCTGAACCATATTCTGCAATCGTAGAAAAGTCCAGACTACCTGTTAAATCTGCAATATCCTGTGATTTTGGATCAGACGGGCTAAATGTACCAATCCCTGTACGGCGATCTTCAGAGAAGAAAATACGCTCTACAACTACATCCTCAATTCTTGATCCGTATTCTTGCTCTAAACGCATGACATTTAGTGGTGATAAATTTCCTTCAATTCTAACCCCATACTCATCAAAGAAATCATCTCGTAAATGATGTGGAATTAAATGCAGTGGATCCTCATGCATTGGGCATCCTTTAATTGCAAAAATTGCTCCACGATCTGTTCGTGAATATGTTTCTAATCCTCGTTTCAACATCGTAACTAACGTTGATTTCCCTCCACTAACAGGACCCATTAATAATAAAATTCTTTTTCTAACATCTAATCGTTTTGCGGATGGATGAAAATATTCCTCTACAAGACGTTCTAGAGCATCCTCTAATCCAAAGAGCTGATTACTAAAGAAGTTATACTTTCTTCTACCATCAACTTCTTCAATTCCAGCATCTTTTATCATATTGTAAATGCGAGAGTGTGCTGTTTGAGCCACCCATGGTCTTTCTTTCACAAGCTCCAAATACTCCGCAAACGTACCTTCCCATTGTAACCGTTCTTCTGCTGCTCGATGCTGTTCAATCTTTTTTAGAATATCCATTATAGCTCCTCCCCCATCTCCTTGTTCAATCGGATTATTATAAAAGGTATGCTAGGATGTCCTTAAACATTCTTTAAATCAAAACGAAATATATAATAGCACGCTAAAATTCTCTCCAAAATTCAAAGAAAATTCTGTATAATATAGGTATTAACGTTTTCACACTGCTATTCATTATAAATAAATTCTTTTCTTCTAAGAACCTTACATACATTTTGGGTAATAAATAGAACTCGTGAACCGAAAAAAGTAAGGAGGATATTAGTATGAAATTATTATTAATTTTAGGTGTATCACTCACATTTCTTACAGCTATTTTTACATCTGGTTACAATGACAAACCAGGTACACATAAAAAATGATGTGCTTTTAGCACATCATTTTTTTATACATTATTTATAATACATATTTTCCATATCATATTTGGATAATGGTCGACTATAATAATAACCTTGTACAAGCTTCACATTCTTTTCTTTCAAAAACTGTATTTGCTCCTTTTTTTCTACTCCCTCTGCAATTACATTCAGTTCTAAAGTATGAGCTAAATGAATAATTGCAGCTGTAATATTCGTATCACGTTCATCTATATGTATGCCTTCCATAAAAGAACGATCAATTTTTAAAGTATCAATTGGATATGTTTTCAAGTAACTTAAAGATGAATAGCCTGTTCCAAAATCATCTAAATGAATCTTTAAATTTTGTTCTTTTAATTGTAGTAACACTCTCTTCGATATATCTTTATGTATAAGAGCTCCTTCTGTAACCTCTATCGCTAATAAATAAGCTGGTACATTGTACTTATTTAAAGCCCGTGTAATCATCTCTATTAATGTAATAGAGCGAAAGTGTCTAGCTGAAATATTAACTGCAATTGGGACCACTTCATATCCTTTATTTAACCATTCGCGCAGTTGCTGACACACTTGATTTACTACCCATTCATCGAGCTTAATAATAAATCCTGTTCTTTCTGCCAACGGAATAAATTGATTTGGAGAAACAAATCCTAATTCCTTATTCTCCCACCTTATTAAAGCTTCCATACTAGCTATTTTTTTCGTTTCAATATTAATTTGTGGCTGATAATATAAGAAAAACTCATTTTTTTCTATAGCACGATGTAACTGGTTTTCTATTATAAACCTTTGTTCACGCTCACAGTCTAATCCACTACAATAAAAATGATAATGTCCTTTTCCTTTTTCTTTTGCTTTTTCTAAAGCAGCATCGACCCTCTGAAATAGTATTTTTTCATCTTCTCCATCTGCTGGAGCCATTACAATTCCAATTGACGCACTTAAATATACATCTTCTTCCTCGATTACAAAATATTCACTAATATTTTTCAGTATGCCTTTTGCAATTTCCTCTACACATTCTTTCGTTATATTTTCTATTAACATAACAAATTGATCATCGTGTTCTCTAAATAAGTGCATACCTTCTATTTTTAGATTGCTTAAACATTCTGTAACTTTTTGTAATACTTTATCTCCCTCTTTATGACCAAATGTATCATTAATACGATGAAACTCATCTAAATCTATAAATACAAGCGCAAAATTTATACTCTCTTTTAAAAAAGTATTTAACTTATTTGTACATGAAATTCTATTCATTAATCCCGTTAACTGGTCATAGTAGGCTAAATATTCTGTTCGCATTTCGTTTAATACTTGCCTTGTAACATCTCTCGTAACAATATAAACTCCAACAATTTCACCGTTCACAATAATCGGGATAGTTCTCAAAGAAATATATAGCTCGTACCCTTCTTTATGAACATATTTCTTTGAAACAATTTGTTTTGCTCTTCCCTGCAGAGCTCCTTTAAATAGAATTTGAAAGTCTTTTTCATATTCTTTATTAATGAATTCAAAAATAAATTTATTATTTAACTCTTCATACCGATATCCAAATATTTCATACGTTGCCGGGTTTGCATATGTAACTCTCCCTATAGAATCTATAGATATAATTGAGTCATTATTATATTCTAGTAACGACTTAAATAACATTTGTTTTTCCTCTATCTCTGTCTTCTCCTCAATTTGAGCTGTAATATCTCTTGTAATACAAATAACAAATTGACATATTCCTTCTTCATCGCAGACAGGATTAAGTGAAGATTCATAATGTATCTCACCTTTTTGTAATTTGACTACATCACAAAATGTGTGTGCTTTCGCTTCTCTCACTACTTTTTCATATTGCCTTTGCAATATCCCCGCTATATCTTTTGGTAATACTTCTGCAAAAGTTTTTCCATAGCACTCTTCGCTTAACCTAGCATAATCCATTCCTATTCTATTCACATACATATATTTAAACGTTTCATCATCAATAACTTTCAAAATAAATACTAAATCTTGAATAGCATGTAATAATCCTTGTCTAATTAAATCCATATCTATCATACTTAAAAAGGTATTTTGATTACTATATTCTTCCTTCATATTTATCTCAACCCGTCTTATCTATTTTTAATCATATATCCCATTCTATATGATTATGTCCCCTCTTTTAAATGTATGATTACATATTATTTTTATTTTATAAAAAAAAGTCGCCATATGGCGACTTTTAATAAACGATTTCTAAATCTAATCCAGGGTAATTTTGTTGACGGAACGCTTCATAAATTAAAATTGCTGCTGTATTAGATAAATTTAATGAACGTACTTTATCTGTCATTGGAATACGTAAACAATGATCAAAGTTTTCTTCGATTACATTAGCTGGTAAGCCGTTTGTTTCTCTTCCAAATACAAAATAGTAATCCTTCTCGCGCTTGCTATAGTCAAACGCTGTATGAGCTTTTTCGCCATACTTCGTTAAATAGAAGAATTCACCATCTTTATTTTTTTCATAAAATTCTTCAATTGAATCATAATACGTAATTTTCACGTGCTGCCAATAATCTAATCCGGCACGCTTTAACATTTTATCATCCGTTGAAAATCCAAGCGGTCTAATCAAATGTAATTCTGTTCCAGTTGCTGCACAAGTACGAGCAATATTCCCTGTATTTGCTGGAATTTCTGGCTGATATAAAACAACATGTACTCCCACGCGATATTCACCTCTGTTTTTTGTCTACTACGTATTATACCACTTGAGCGAAAAATCTCTACCCATTAATAATATGAAAGAATTTATATTTCATTTGTGGTGTATATTTACTAGAGTCTTCATAGTTCCAATAACGTCGACGGCTATTCGCTGAATGTGCATTTACAAGCGGCATACCATCTGCATCTTTTGCTACTACAATCGTCGTATGATTCCATCTTCCGTCATCCTCGAAATCATAAGCAATAACATCTCCAAGAATAAGTTCTTCTGGCCTCTCTACCGCCTCTGCTCGAAGTCCTATTGTAGCACCTGACAAATACCAATAAAAAGAATGTGCAACAGCCCAGCTCCAACTCCACTGATTCTCCCTTTGCCACCATCCTTTACGAATATTAGGATATCCGTTCATAGGTACTTCTCCAGTATGAAGACATTGAGAAATAAAATTCGTACAATTATCAGGGAAATTACGATACATAGGATTTCGGTCATCCCACCAACGCTCTGCATATTTCACTGCCTCTAAACGATTATACTGATAAGAACCGTACTTCTCTTTCGTAATTTCCCTTTCTAATGTCTCACCCATTCTAATTTCTTCTGACACTTCAATATCATAATCGCCTATAATCCGACTATTATTTAAACAAACTCTTCGTTTTAATTGTTCCTCTTCAATATAAAATAATTCTTTATGCTTAATTAAATATTTAAAATGTATTTGATAATCAATTTCTTGATGGTCATTACTATTTAATTGTCTAATGAAAGAAACATCCGCAGTTGCTTTCACTATATGTGCACTACGCCTTTGAAACAATTGTTTCTTTCTCTGTGCCATTTGTAGTAAATCCTCAGCAATACCATCCACGTCTGTTCGTTTCTCTGTGATATATGCTAAAAACTGTTGTACTTGCTTTTCAATATTCATTTTTACAGCCATTTCGTTTCCCTCCCATATTACAATATGAAAAAGGGAAATATTATCTACTCTTTTTTCTGTGCTAACAATTCAAGCCCGCGCTTCATTTCATGAAGTACTTCTTCATCTTTCTCACGTTCCATCGCTTTCTCAATCGCTTCGCCTACTCCATCTCCCCCAATTTTCCCAAGTGCCCATGCTGCCGTTCCGCGCAATACCGGTCTTGGGTCATCTTTCATAACACCAATTAAATCAGGAATTGCCGATGCTTCTTTAAAATGTGCTAATGCTAAAATCGCATTTCTTTGCAGTGGCTTTTTCCCTCTCCATGACCCTGACATAATCCCATATTTCTCTTTAAAATCACGATTACTAATTGTTAAAAGTGGCGTTAATAATGGTTTAACTAGCTCAGGGTCCGGCTCCATCTCAGGATGATTATGAAAATCCATTCCTTTGTTTTTCGGGCAAACAGTCTGACACGTATCACATCCATATATACGATTTCCTATTTTATCGCGATATTCTTCAGGTAGGAATCCTTTCGTCTGTGTTAAAAACGCAATACACTTCTTCGAATCTAACTGTCCCCCCTGTATTAAAGCACCTGTAGGACAAATATCGATACATTTCGTACAGCCCCCGCATTGATCTTCTATCGGCTTATCTGGCGGGAATGGAACATTTGTAATCATTTCCCCTAAGTATACGTACGAACCGAATTCAGGTGTAATAATAGCACAGTTTTTCCCACTCCAGCCAATGCCTGCACGCTCTGATACAGCTCGATCACTTAATTCACCTGTATCAACCATGGACTTCACTTCTATATCCGGAAGTTTTTCAATTAAATATGCTTCTAATTTTTGCAAACGATCTCGTAAAACAAGATGATAATCTTGTCCCCAAGAAGCACGGCAAAAAATTCCACGGCGTTCTCCACGCTTACTTAATGGTGCATTTTTTAATTTTGAAGGATATGCTAAAGCAATCGCAATAATTGATTTAGCACCCTGTAATAAAAGTTGCGGATTCGTTCTCTTCTCTATATCAGGCTCTTCAAATCCAGATTGATAATTTAATTGTTGTTGCTGGATTAAGCGCTGCTTTAATTCCTCAAAAGGAGAAGCACTCGCAAAGCCTATTTTATCTATGCCAATTGTTTTACTATACGCAATTACATCTTGCTTTAATTGTTCAAAATCCACTCTTAATCGCCTCCTCAGATGAATCCATCATCCCTTATGTAACGACTTTATTGGTTAGTAATTCACTTTTGGAATACTATTATTTACTTCTATTTTCGCATGTAATTATATTTTTCAAACATTAAAAAACGCAATGCCTCGTTTATCTCGGAAACGAAACACTGCGTTGATCACAATTTATAGAAAAACATTTAATAAAATTTGGAGCGGGTGAAGAGAATCGAACTCTCGACCAGAGCTTGGAAGGCTCTTGTTTTACCACTAAACTACACCCGCAAATATGAATTACATATAAGATATTAGAATAACTTATGTAAAGTAGTATAGCATGTTAAAAAAATAGAGGCAAGAATTTTATCGAAAAAAGTCGAAAAAGTGATGAGAGACCTCATCACTTTTTCAATTCTTTATCAATGGCCTTCTTCATACTATCGAAATCAGGGTTTGCAAGATTTCCGTTTACATATACTGAAGGAGCACCTTGAACTTTTAATTTTTGAGCACGATCTGAATCTTTACGTACTTTTTCTGTAATTTCTTTACTGTGTAAATCTTTCTTAAATTGCTCTACATCAACTTTTGGAAGTTTCTCTTTCACAATGCTAAGAAGCAAATCTTCTGTAATCCATTCTTCCGTATCTTTCTTTTGATTTTGATAAATCTCATCATAGAAAATCCAGAATGAATCTTTATCTTGTTTATAAATTGCTTCACCAGCTGCTGCACCTAAATCCGAGTCTTTTCCGATAAATGGGAAGTTAATAAAATATAACTGCACTTTGCCTTTATCAATATACTCTTCTTTTAATCGAGGTAATACTGTTACATCCCAAGTACGACAAGCAGGACATTTGAAGTCTCCAAATTCAACTACCTTAACTGGAGCATCATCTTTCCCTAAAGATTGTTGCGTGGAATAAGCAAACATCTCATTCCCTTTATCTTTTTTGTCATTTATGATGCTATACGCAATTGTTCCAATTACAATCAATACTGCGATAGAAAAAACTATACCAAGAGCCATGAGTTTATTTGATTTCATATACATTCCTCTTTAAATTCATATTCTGTATACAGCATTGTACACAATACACATAATATCAACACTTATATACGTCACGCAATGAACACGCTCACATAAATTACAAAAACACAATAATTGTGACGATATTGTGTCACAATTTGTCACAATTTATTCAAAAAAAGAAGCTCCTCTGTAGGAACTTCTCTTAACTTACTGCTTTTTTACGCGCGCTATTTAACATCGACTGCTCTATTTTTATATCATGACGAATTACCAATTTCTCACTAACTGCTTGAACATACTCATCATGGCTTATATAGCCTTCTTTCTCCATTAGTCTCAAAACGACATTTCGTCTCTCTACTGCTTTATCATAATTTTGGGCAGGTGAGTAATAAGCAGGTGCTTTTACTACAGCAGCCATCATTGCACTTTCAGCCAACGTTAATTGGTTCACCTTTTTACCGAAGTAAAGGTTTGCTGCTTTTTCAATTCCCCATGCTCCTTCTCCATAATAAATGTTACTTACATATAATTTTAAAATTTCATCCTTCGTAAATGTACGTTCAATTTTTTTCGTATAAAAAATCTCTTTCCACTTACGAGAAAATGTACGTTCATTCGTTAAAAAAGCATTTTTAGATAGCTGCTGTGTAATCGTGCTTCCTCCTTGTACGACACCACCAGCCTTTATATTCTCAACAGAGGCCCTAATAATTGCTATATAATCTAAACCGTTATGATGATAAAATCTTTTATCTTCTGTCGCAATAAATGCATGTGTTAATGATTCTGGTACCTCTAACTTAGCCGGCACATGTAATTTACTAATATCACTTTGCTCAATCATTACATTTCCAATGAATAATAACGTACAACTTAACAATAATAATAATATAATGGCTTTATAAAAAAGTTTAGTCATTGGATTTAATGCAACTTTTTGATGATAGTTCACCCTAGATAATACTCGTTCTTTCATCTTGAACACCTCTTTTCCACACAGCATATAACTCTTACTTTAAGAATACATTGTTGTAAAAAAATATCCCATCGATTTCTCTTACACGTACCTTACATCATTGTAAGGTATAAAGTGAAACTTTAATAAGCCCTCATCAATCAGGCTTACTGCCCAGCAAATAGTCGGATAAAAAAGTATTGTATCACAGTCTTTTTTTATCTACTATTCATCTGAAATATTGAATATAGGTATGTTAAAGTACGAATAACCAATAAGAGAGTAACCCTTAAGACTATTATATTTTCACTTTACACTTTAATTATATCATCTACAAATATATGTACTTTTAACTATCTAGTAATCTAAATGTATATAACATATAAAGTGAAACTTTAATCAGTGGAGGTTTTGTTCATCCCCACTGATTATTAGCCCTCACCAATTGAGCTGCCCGGCAAATAGCGGGATAAATCCATTATACAGAACAAACGTTCTACAAATCAATACTAGCGCTATTATTATTTTGACCTTTTTCTTAAACAGTATACAAAAAAAAGAGTAGTGATTTGAATGTATCTCAAATCAGTCACTCTTTTCTTTACAATCTTCCTATTAAACTATACGGCTGTATTTCCCACGTTTCGTACGGAATATAATGTGTTGCTCTCATCGCATCAAGCGTTCTGGATTTCATATGAGGACGCGTTATATACTCATCTATATTCTCTTCATTTAAAGCAACAAATTTAGCCTCTTGTATTTCTTCAGGTTGAATTTTTATTTCACCGCTCACATATGCCACTTTAAAAACAACAGCTAAAATATGCATAGAAGCATTATAGTAAACACCTGTAACTCCAACCGGCTTCACAGTTAAACCGGTTTCCTCAAACATTTCCCTACAAACTGCTTGATCGAGCGCTTCTCCTTCTTCCACCTGTCCTCCTGGCAACTCCCACGTATCCGATCGCCAATGTACTTTAGCTAATAACACTTCATCTTTTTCATTTGTTAAATAACCTGCTACAGCAACGATATGCTTTGGTGTTTTATGTTCCATATTAAACCTCCTAGAAATAATGATTATTTCATATATCCCTATAAGCATATTCCCTGTCTACAACAAAATACCTTTACTAATTCATCAACTTAATTAACTTCATAAAAAAAGCCTCTATCCGTTAAACGGACAGGGCTTCTATCGTATTATTCTCCTAAGTCTACGTTGTGGTAAACTTGTTGCACATCTTCTAAATCTTCTAATGCATCAACCATTTTCTCAAATTGTACTTGAGCATCTTCGGGAAGTGTAACATCACTTTGTGCAAGCATTGTTAATTCTGCAACTGTAAATTCTTCAACACCAGCACCTTTAAGTGCAGATTGTACTGAATGGAATTGATCAGGTTCAGCATACACGATAACAGAATCTTCTTCTTCTAGAATGTCACGTGCATCAACATCTGCTTCCATTAAAATTTCAAGAACTTCATCTGATGTTTTACCTTCAAGGCCGATAACAGCTGTCGCATCAAACATGTAAGCTACAGAACCGTTTACACCCATGTTACCACTGTTTTTGCTAAATGCAGCTCGTACATCTGCTGCAGTACGGTTTACGTTATTTGTAAGTGTATCTACAATAACCATAGCTCCATTTGGTCCAAATCCTTCATAACGAAGCTCGTCATAATTTTCCTCTGAACCGCCTTTTGCCTTTTCAACTGCACGATCAATAATTGTTCTTGGTACATTGTATGTTTTCGCACGTTCTAATACGACTCTAAGCGCTTGGTTTGATTCTGGATCTGGCTCTCCTTGTTTTGCCGCCACATAAATTTCACGTCCAAATTTCGCGTATATACGGCTTGTATTTGCATCTTTCGATGCTTTTTTGTCTTTAATATTGTTCCATTTACGGCCCATACTTTCCACTCTCTTTCTCGTTTTAAATCTACATAAAAATATTAATATGAAATATAATGTGTGTTCAACACATTTTTAAAAGAAATATAAAAAGTTCATTTTTGATTCATATTACAGACATAATATAAATCACTATCATTTTGTTCTTTCGACAAGTTATATTACTTTTTATATTGCCGATACCGATTTCCATAATATTCCCATAATTACTTTCTATTGCTGTACAATAAAAATAGGGAAAAATTTGAAGAAAAGGTGGAGGGAGAATTA
>NZ_QPEL01000152.1:0-6839 GCF_008368965.1 Bacillus sp. AY2-1
AAAGTAACAACATCACAAGATGGTTATGTTAAGGTGAAGGCAAATCGTGATGCAATTGATGGAACATTTAATATAACAGTTAAACAACTTGCGGAGTATCACCAAATTGTCTCAAACCCTATTAATGTTGATGAAAAATTGAATGTAAATGATACTTTGAAAATTAGAGATAGGGACTTAACAATAACAAGTGATATGACGTATAAAGATTTAATTAATCGAATAAATGCTGAAGAGTATGGGGTATCTGCTTATACACACGGTGGTAAAATTTTTATGAATGCTAAAAAAGTCGGTGAAGATAATAAAATTGAATTAAAAGATGGGACATCAGATTTATTTAAGAAGATGTTTTATACAAAAATAAAAACAGACCAAATAGATGAATCTAGTAATGAAAAAAAGAAATATGTACTCAATACCATTAATACAGCGAAAGATGCAAAATATAGCCTTAATGGGATTGAAGGCTCAAGCACTAGTAACACAATTACGCCACTTCCTGGTGTAGAGATTGAATTACTAAAAGCAATGGAAGTAAGTACAAAGAATACCAATGTTAAGAGTAGTGAATTAAAATTCACAGTAAGTAATTCTGGTGTGTCAGATGCCACTAAACTAATAAAAAAAATGGTCACAGATTATAATCAAGTTGCTTCGTCCTTTGAAGATTTTACGGGACCGATGGGAGTTTTAAATGGGCATGCAATAATGAATGATATTTATCGAGAAATGCGGAATGTAGTCGGATTTACGCAAGATGGTAATACCTTATCTACTTATGGTATTCAATTCAAAGATGACGGAACTATGGTAATAGATGATAAGAAATTAACAAAAGCTTTGGAAGAACAGCCAGAGGCAGCAAAACAATTTTTCTTTAGTTCCAATGGATTAGGACATACGATTGGAAAATCATTTGAAGAACTTTTTGATCATAATAGTATTATTAGTGAAAGAATTAAAAACATCGACTCACGTTTAAATGATTTAAATAAAGAGTTTCACTATATTGACTACTATAATAGCCAAAAACAGGATGAAAATGTTCATAAATATCAAAGATTAGGAATCGCATACGAATTACTTAATATCCAAATGAATACAATGAGATCATGGATGAGATAGAGAAGAGAATAAATCAAATTTTGAAGAATGATTTTAATATTATTAAATTCAAATAATAAGTTTTTATTATAAAGGAGGGTTAGAATGAATAAGAAAATCTATAAAGAATTTGTAAGTTCTATTTATGAACTAGGTGATTTAAAAATATCAGAAGAAGAATTTCAAAAGAAACAAGAACAATTCAATTACTGGCTTGTATCTTTGGAAGAAGAAAAAAGACAACACGTAATAAAACAAATTATGCCCATAATTATGAAAGTTGCAGAGCATATTCAAGAAAAACAGCAAGCTTTTAAAGATATAATCTCTGTTAACGAAGGAATGATGAAAGCCAATTCACACTATGATAAATATTAAAACAAACAAGGAAAACTAATAAAACAAAATTTCCCCCTTAAATGAAAAAATACGCTATTCTTTCTATAGAATCATAGGAAAGGATGGCGTTTTTGATATGAACTTATCAATTTTTGATGAACTAGAATTGTTTTCTAAAGAGTTGAAACGATATATGTCACCTGATGCTTTAGAGCAATTAGCTAAAAGTGTAGGATTTGTGAAACGAAAAAGTAAATACCGTGCACAAGATTTAGTGGCTCTCTGTATTTGGTTAAGTCAAAATATAGCTCATACTTCATTAACACAATTATGTAGTCGACTAGAAGCTAACACAGGTATTTCTATGAGTCCAGAAGGACTCAATCAACGTTTTAATCCTCAGGCTGTTCAGTTTTTACAACAACTATTAGCATATTTACTTCATCACCAATTTTGTTCTTCTAGCAAGATTTCGACTTTTTATAAAAACTATTTTCGACGTATCCGCATATTGGATTCTACACATTTTCAGGTTCCAGATAAATTCGTCTCTACATATCAAGGTTCAGGTGGTAGCGGTCAAAATGCTGGCGTAAAAATTCAACTAGAATATGATTTATTAAGTGGTCAGATCCTACATGTTCATGTAGGATCTGGAAAGCACAATGATAAAACGTATGATTCTACTTGTTTAACGTCTTTTCAACCGAACGATGTATGTATACGTGATTTAGGATACTTCGAATTAAAAGACTTACATACTATAGAAGAGTGTAATGCTTATTTTATTTCAAGATTAAAGCTCAATACACGTATATATCAAAAAAATGAAGAGCCTGAATACTTTCAAAATGGAACAATAAAAAAGCACTCTGAGTACATTCAATTAGATATGGAGCAATTCATTGACCAATTACAGTCAGGTGAAACATATGAAATTCCTGAGATTTATATTGGAATGTATCAAAAGCTTCCGGCAAGACTAATTCTTTATAAATTAACTGAAACACAAATGAAACATAGACAAAAGGATTTAGCATCTAAAGAACATAAGAAGCAATTTACCTATAAAAAACGTAGTAAACGGCTTAGTGCGATTAACTTTTACATTACAAATATTCCTTCGGAATACCTACCAAAAGAACAGGTATACGATTTTTACTCTTTACGGTGGCAAATTGAACTTATCTTTAAAACATGGAAATCATTTTTTCATATTCACCAATGTAATTCTGTAAAATTAGAACGATTAGAGTGTCATTTATACGGACATTTAATTAGTATCCTTCTTTGTTCCTCCACTATGTTTCAAATGCGCCAATTACTCCTCACCAAGAAGAAACGAGAGTTGAGTGAATATAAAGCGATTTATATCATCAAAGATTATTTTCCACTTCTTTATCAAGCTTTACAAAAAGACACCCAAGAGATATCAAAGATACTACTTCGTTTGTTTAATATTCTACAGAGAAATGGGCGGAAATCCCATAGATATGAGAAGAAAACAGTCTTTGATATCTTAGGCGTCGTATACAATTTTTCTATGTCTCACAAACAGGTAGCATAATCCAAAAAATTGAAACCCGATAGGGTTTATTTGGTATGTAAATCTTTAAAGAACTTACACTGGATCTATAGAAAAAAGAAAAAACCTCACGTGAAATTAAACTTATATAATCTTAGCTTGATAGCAATGGGTCCCACCAACAAAACGCGCTTTTGGTACGCTAAGGAAATACAACATATAAAAAAGCCTAATTTCAAGCTACAATAACGAGAAATTAGGCTTTAATTATTTCATAAAAATAAAGGTTACTTATTATAGATTTACCAACTTAGTAATTATATTTATATCTCCCAATTCGCTAAGTCTTCGTACTAGGATGTTTTCTGTATCCTCACTTAATACCAATTGTTCAGACGAAAACGACGCTAGTTGTAAGCTCTCACCAATCATAACTGAATACATTGCATGTTGAAATATTGTAATATCATTCGCATCATTACCGAATGATATATTCTTTTTCCTCCACACCCAATTGTTGCAATCTACTCCACTATCATAAAGCTTCTTCCCAATAGAATAATGATTAAAAAAGAAGAAGTGAGACTAACAGTATGCTTTCTCTAATAAATAAATAAATCTTTCTTTTACTGACTCCCATTCATCATTAATAATACTGTAAAATATATTGTCTTGAATGGTTCCGTCTACCTTTACTCTATGTTTACGAAAAGTCCCCTCTTTTGTTGCTCCTATTCGTTCAACAGCTTTTTGAGAACGTAAGTTTTCTCCACTAACTGAAAATTGTACACGATTTACTTTTAATTCTTCAAAACAATACTTAAGTAATAAGAATTTACATTCTGTGTTTACTTTTGTTCTCCAAACTTTTGGTGAAAGCCAAGTCCAACCTATTTCCACGTTACGATTTACTTTATCAATACCACAAATTTGAGTTGTCCCTAATACTTGACCTTTCAGTTTATCCTTAACAATAAAAGGTATATGTTTCCCATCTTTTTTATTATTAACAGCTATCATTAATATTTGCTCTATATCCTCCACTGTGGTAACTTTTCGCCAGGAATATTCCCATACTTCTGGGCTTTTTAAAACTTCAAATAATTGTTCCTTATGCTTCACCTCGAGAGGAATAAGCGAAATTGAATTTCCTTCTAGAGATATATCTGTTTCAATAATCATAATATTACCGTCTCCTTTCTAAACAGAATATTCTTTAGTTCATTTGAGTTAGGACATTACCACAACACATTACTTCGCAGCCTTTGCAAGGCAAGTTTCATTCCATCACCTTCAATAATTTAATGATATTTTACTGGCGTTCAAACTTGCGGGAACAGCAAAAAAGCCTTTAGAACGGCTTAAAGATAGCTCTTTAAGCGACTGTCTAAAGACTCGAATCTGTATGTCTTATATAATTGTAAACGAGAAAATTCAAATAGTTCTTACTATAAGTGTACCATTTGATGAAGTCTACAGCAATATATTAAATTTTCTACTATCCAATTTTCTTTTAAAATAATCCTCCACAATCTGATCCTTTAACAGAACAACTTATTGTCACTCAACAGTTCCTTAATCGATTTTTCAATTCAAGATATTCTTTTCCTTTTCACTATAAGGGGTACCGCCAGCATTTCGGAAAAACCCCACGCTAAGAGTATCCAAGATTTTATGCGAAAAATAGGGAGACATAGGGAAGCCAAAAGGCGCTCCAGAATAGGAATGTACAAAAAGATGCATAGGGTCATAGAAAATGAAAAAGGCGAATCCCTTGTGAGAGTAAGGGGACGCCTTTTTCTTTGCTACTGATAATAGGACGTTATGTTAACTTCACGTGTATATGTTATATATCAAAACTCCTCATCAGCGTTCCTCCCACATGGTACAATTAAGAAAAGGAGGAGAACTTCAAAATGATTTTAGAAGCAGTCATGTTGCAAGTAAAAGACGGTATGGAGACGGAGTATGAATCGGTATTTAAGCAAGCATCCTCAATCATCTCTTCCATGCAAGGATACATAAATCATGAATTACAACGCTGTATGGAGCAGAAAGGAAAATATTTGCTCCTTGTGCAATGGGAAACTTTAGAAGACCACACGATAGGATTTCGTCAATCTGAACAATATCAAGAGTGGAAAGCATTATTGCATCACTTTTATGATCCATTTCCAACAGTTGAACACTTTAAGCATGTAGAGTTATCACGAAACTGAACTTGACCATCTATTAATACTTGAAAAGTAACTTCCAATAACGAAAATTATGTAAATAGGCTGTCCATATGGACAGCTTATTGTATTTTTGCTTAGCATATATTTTCGTTAAAATGTTGGTGGTATGCCTTTTTTGGTTTGTAATTAAATCCCAGAGTGGTCCTTCATACCCAGAATCGTTTTCGTACCCCTTGTAGGGCAAAGGATAAGATTATTAAATGTTAAGAATAGTTAGTATTAATTATATCAATTTACTACATATTACATTTATGTAAATATTATTATAATTTCATTTTTTTAAACTTTCCCCTAATAAAGTTTTGAAAGAGTCGTCTCTGTATTCTCCATGTTGTAATATGCAAAGAAGAGAGAAAATTAATATTATTATAATGGGATTTTAAAATGAAATTTATAACATTTTAAGAGAAATAATACCTTAATTTCGACGTAATGGAATGAATCTGGAAGGGGGGTCTATGTTACCAGCTTGTACAAATGAAGAAATTATTGTTTCAACAGGCAATGGCGAATCAATCGCAGAAATAGGTACTTTCCGTGTGAAAGTTGAAAATGCTACTGGTTCAATTGATACAATGTACACAGGGTTAGTAAAATTAACACGATAAAATAATTGAAAATTGGGAGGAATTTCACATGAAACCATGGAAAAAGAAAATGGGTATGACAATGTTGGCTTCAGCAATCGCATTAGGAGGTGTAGCTACTCTAGAATTAGTTAACCCCGTATCAAAAGCAGCTGCGGCTTCAGGTTACGGAGCTAGCGTAAATACAACAAAAGCAAATCATTATGTTGATACAGATTCATATGTAAATATTAAAATTAAAAATGACAACAAAGCTTATGAAGTTGAGCTTCGTATACAACCACAAATTCAGCGCGCAAATAGCACGTGGGAAAATGTGAACAAACCTTTAATTTCTTGGTTTGTACCTGGAGAATATGTAGGAATGAACATTGATATTGGTAGAGTCAATTATGATGGCGTAGGCATTTATGAAAAGGGTAAATATCGTTTGAAAGTTGATACGTACAAAACAACATCTTCAGGTGCTGTATATTTAGGAACGTTTAACACAGACGTATTTTATTTAAAATAATATCAATAATAAAACTCCCTTTTAGGAGTTTTCAGAGTAAGGTAAGAGGTATCGAGGATTTAATAGTAGATTCTTTTTAGGACTTTTTAGAGTAGAAAAATACTAACCATATAGAAGTATATTTATAGCGGATGCTCCTATGATGGGAGTATCCGTTTTTTTGTTTTATCAGAAAAAGGGTATCGTAATGGGAGCATCAATAATTGACTACGATAATAAGGTAAGATCGCTTCTGCCAGGGACAAGTAATTTATCATTAGTATTCCCTTTCTTTAAAATTCCGGATGAACTATTGTATACTTAGGTTTTACTAGTCCTTTCATGTCCATTAGCTTAAGAAACGTAAATACCCCAAAATAAAAGAATTGACATGTCAGGTGAAAATGTACAATCTTTTGTTTTGGGACGTTATAAAATTCTTAAGTTGATAGATATGTATGATGACCCCTAATTGGCGAATTAATAATCAAAATGTTTCTATAGTGGACAAGAGGGCCTTAGTTTCTCTTGTTACCTAAGCACCTATGAAA
>NZ_QPEL01000153.1:0-1996 GCF_008368965.1 Bacillus sp. AY2-1
ATCAATATACTATCATAAAACATAAAAAAAAAGTCTAATTAATTTTATGTTTTGACTATTTGAAAATAAGTCGAATAAAACAATATTAAGATTTTTGGATATTAATTAGTTTATTATATAAAAATAGCGCTTTCTAATTAGCTTTTACTAATAGAAATACACTATTTATAATAAAATATTTTTAGTCTTTTATCCCTTCAAGTCTTTCCTTCGTATTAATTTCTTCTCCACTTATACGCTTTTCAAAAGACTTTCTCCAACTACTTGAAAGTGCATTTACTTCTAATATCCTTTTTATCCCTTCAATATTTTGTTTTTCCTTGTGCATGATACGGTTAGCAAACGCTACTGAAACACCTTTTGGATCAGACTGTAGTCTTTTTAATGTATCGACTGATGATACCCATCCTTCTTTTAATACGCGAAAATAGAATCCTGTATATCCTGTTTCTTGAAAATATAGTGGTAACTTTGGAATATTATATTTTTTTGCTAATTTAAAACAAGGTTGCCTTGGTTGTGTTACCTGTACGATTGCCTGTCCTAGCTCAAACGTATCACCAATACAAACATCCTCTTCGCGCATACCACTAACTGTTATATTTTCTCCAAAAGCCCCATATACAAGATCTTGATTCAATTCTTGTTCCCAGTATGGATAGTGATCACCAGTATAAACACAAACTGCTTTATCTACTCCTCCATGATGAACTAAGTCCGCCTGTCCATCTCCATTAAACTTTACAAAGGATAAATATACCGGTTCCTTTACTTGTTTCTTATTTATGCCTGTATGAATTACTTTTCCGCCGTATGTAACCTCTTTTGGTAATCCTATATTTAAAGATAATAATCGATATTCATTAGCCATTCTATTTCCTCCTTTAAAGGTGTTACATGTATTTTCTCTCGATTAATTTTTACAACCCTCTCTGCTATATAAAGATGATTATAAAACCTCTAAAATCATTGTTCAATTCAATTATTTATATAATAATGATAGGTATAACCTATTATTATACTTGAGGTGATTTCAATCGAATTACGACAACTTGAATACTTTTTAGCTGTTTCAAAAGAATTACATTTCACAAAAGCAGCTGATAAATTAAATATTTCACAGCCTTCACTAAGTCAACAAATACGTGCATTAGAGCATGAAGTAGGAATGCCACTTTTCGATCGAATTGGTAAAAAAATATCTTTAACTGAAGCAGGGAAGATTTTATTATCACATTGTAAAACCATTTTTCATGAAGTCGAACAAGCTCGTTCAGCCCTTCAAGACCTAAACGGATTACAGCAAGGTTCCTTAACAATAGGGGCTTTGTTAACCGTCGTAAATTATTTACTACCACCAGCTATTTTAAATTTCAATAATTTATATCCCAATATAGAGCTTTCTGTATTAGGGCTTCGTACAGGAGATATTCGTGAAAAATTATTACAAAACGAACTAGATATCGGCATTACATTTCTCCCGGTGCAAGATAAAGAAATTATCTCCATCCCTCTATACAAAAGCGACCTTACATTGGTCGTGCCAACTGGTCATCGATTAGCTAAACGTAATCATGTATCTATTACTGAACTACAGAACTACCCTTTAATTCTTTTACCTAAAAATTTCTTTTTAACCGAACTAATTACATCTCATTGTCAAAAATTCAACTTTAGACCAAGACCAATTTTAGAAATTAGTACGATGGAATCTTTAATCCAAATGGTTTCTAAAGGAATGGGAATTACAGTGTTACCACAACCATATATAGACTTTTTACAAAATAAAAACATTCAAGCTATTAAAATAGAAAACCCTACTCCAATAATTGAAATAGGGCTTATTTATAGAAAAGATAAATATATGTGTGCTGCCACTCGAGAATTTATTGAGCAACTACAAATCACAGTACGTTCTTTCCAAAACTAAACAAAAGAGATTGTCCTATGAAATCGTTTCACAACGATCTAGTAGAATAATCTCTTTTCAAAAAAG
>NZ_QPEL01000154.1:0-17684 GCF_008368965.1 Bacillus sp. AY2-1
ATTTAGAGGAAAATAAGGATAAACAAGGAAAAACCCTTACATATATTGTAAGGGTTAACGAAGTTCTAATCTTCTGGATAAAATTGATAAACTATAATTTACGATAAAGTACATACAAGCTACTACCATAAACGTTGGAATCATATAATTCACATTTTGCCCGCTAATAATTTGAGCATTATGCATAAGCTCTGGCAGTGATATAACAACTGCTAATGCTGTATCTTTCAGCAATGAAATAAATTGACTGACAAGCGGTGGAACCATTCTTCTTAATGCTTGTGGTAAAATGATATGCCAAAGCGCTTGCACATACGTTAATCCTGAAGATCTTGCGGCCTCAATTTGTCCTTTTTCAATCGATAATAGACCACTTCGAACAATTTCAGATATCATTGCTGCTTCAAATATTGTTAAAGCAACAATTACAGCTGTTATAATTTCTAATTTCAAGCCTGCTTCTGGTAGTGCAAAATACGTGAAAAATATAATCAAAAGTAGTGGTAAATTTCGAATTACTTCAACGATAATTCCTAATACTTGTGAGACGACAGGTATTTTCATGTAGCGCAATATCCCTATTACACTACCAATAATAAAGCTAAGTACAATTGCTACGAGCGCTACCTCTAACGTTATAAGTAATCCTTTTAATAAAAATAGAATATGATCCCCTGTAATTGCTCCCTTAAAATCCATTTACACCGCCTCCTTTGCTAAGCGTTTTTCTAAATAACGCACTAGCATACTGAGCGGAATTGTTAATATTAAATAAAACATCCCGACAAATATATATACATCAAACGTAACAAACGTCTTCGTTGAAATTAAATCTCCTTGATACATTAAATCAGCACCAGCAATAATTCCAAGTATTGAGGAGTTTTTAACTAAATTGAGAAACTGGTTTCCTAAAGGGGGAATTACAATTTTCATAGCTTGAGGTAAAACGACATGGTACATTGCTTGCGTATAAGTCAATCCTGAGGAACGTGCTGCTTCCATCTGACCTTTCTCGACTGATAGAATACCAGCGCGAATAACTTCCGCAATAAACGCTGCTGTATATACGGTAAGCGTAACTGTTCCTGCTACAAAACCATTTAAAGTAATTCCTATTACAGGTAACGCGAAATAAAATATAAATGCAATTAATACGAGCGGGATATTTCTTACAAACTCTACAAAAGCTGAACCTACCCAATTTAAAATACGAATCGGTGCGATGCGCATTACTGCCAAAATTACTCCTAAAATAAAACTGCCTATCAATGCAATTACACTAGACATAACTGTATATTTAAATCCTTCTAAATACATATCAATGTTATTCGTTAATATAGAAAAATCAGGCACATATTCTCCCCTCTTTCTTTACAAGAAGAGGATGAGCACTCTCATCCTCTCACTTTTACTATTTATCAAGAAAAATAAAGTTTCACTTTACTTCTCTTGTTTTTGACCGATCCATTTTTCATACAATTTATCGTATTCCCCGCTCGCCTTCATATCTTTTAGTAAGTTATTAATCTCTTTCGTTAAATCGTCTGCACCTTTTTGCACTGCAATTCCGTACGGTTCATCTGTAAAAATTTTTCCTACTACTTCATAATTAGAATCTTGTTTTGCCATTCCGTAAAGGATTGCATTATCTGTCGTTAACACATCACCTTTACCTGCCTTTAACGCTGTAAATGCCTCACTATAATTTTCAAATTCTAATACAGTCGCTTCTGGTGACTTTTGACGAATGTTATTTGTAGATGTTGATCCTTTTACAGCTAATACTTTAACGCCTTGTTTTATATCATCGATGCTCTTAATATTGCTTCCTTTTTTCACAAGTAACGATTGTCCGGCTTTAAAATATACATCTGAGAAATCCACTTCTTTTTTGCGCTCTTCCGTAATTGTCATTGTCGCAATAATTGCATCAATATCACCATTTTTCAGCATTGGAATACGTGTTTTAGACGTTACTTCTTTCAGCTCTAGCTTCTTTTCATCTCCAAGAATTTTTTTCGCAAGTGCCTTCGCAACATCAACATCGAATCCTTCTACTTGCCCTGTTGAAGGATTTTTTAATCCAAATAAATTCGTATCATTCTTCACCCCGACTACTAATTTTCCTCGTTTCTTAATTTGCTCAACAGCCCCGCCTTGCTTCGTATTTGTTTCCTTTGCCTCATCTTTCTTACTTCCGCATCCAGCAACAACAAGCACGAATAAACATGAAAATACGATTAAAGTAAATAACTTTTTCATTTTAAGCATGGAATTCCTCCTCTAATGATTTAGCACCCGACTTAAAAATAAACGAGCTCTTTCTTGTTCAGGATTTGCAAAAAATTGCGCCGGTGTCGTATCTTCAATAATTTGACCATCATCCATAAATAAAATCCGATCTGCTACTTCTCGCGCAAATCCCATTTCATGCGTGACAACGACCATTGTCATCCCTTCTTTAGCTAGCGTTTTCATAACATCAAGTACTTCCCCGATCATCTCCGGATCAAGAGCAGACGTAGGCTCATCGAACAGCATAATTTCCGGCTGCATCGCAAGTCCTCTAGCAATTGCTACTCTTTGCTGTTGTCCTCCGGATAATTGATGTGGATATACATTAGCCTTCTCCGGGATTCCTACTTTCTCTAAATAAAACATTGCTGTTTTCTCTGCTTCTTCTTTGGAAACTTTATTTACTTTAATCGGTGCTAGTGTAATATTTTGCAGAACTGTTTTATGTGGGTATAAATAAAAATGTTGAAAGACCATCCCAATATTTCGCCGCAATTCATTCATGTCCGTCTTTTTATTGTGTACCTCTGTATTTTGTACAATTAATCCTCCATCTGTAATTGCCTCTAATTGATTTATACATCGAAGCAATGTACTTTTTCCTGATCCTGAAGGCCCGACAACTACTACCACTTCTCCTTTTTTCACTTGCACATTAATATTTTTCAAAACTTGAAAATTACCATAATATTTATTTACATTACGAAATTCTATCAACATACTCCCCCTTCCCCTAACAACGCATGTACATTCTTTTTATATTCAAAAATAGTCCCAAAAATAACTTTCAGCTTCAATTTGTCCATAAAAAAAGCAAAGGGTTTCCCCTTTGCTTCTTCATTTCTATTCTATTAAGATACTTCTTCTTTCTTATCTTTCCCGTATTCATGCTCCCAAAAATCAGCATTTTTAATTCCTAATGGCTGCGGATCGAATACTGGATCTTTTCCTTCTTTTTTCTGTTTTTCATAATCCTTTAATGCGACTAATGCA
Organism: Bacillus sp. AY2-1; assembly: GCF_008368965.1. Classification (NCBI taxonomy): domain Bacteria; kingdom Bacillati; phylum Bacillota; class Bacilli; order Caryophanales; family Bacillaceae; genus Bacillus; species Bacillus sp. AY2-1. The sequence goes on from NZ_QPEL01000154.1 coordinate 3,292, forward strand.
GGTTTTTGTAATAATAAAATCGCAATGATATTTACCCATGCCATAATTCCTACACCGATATCACCTAAAGCCCACGCCGTTGCTGCTGTTTTAATACAGCCGTAGAATACAGCTCCTAAAAAAACAAATTTTAGTACAATAGACAACCAAGGACGGTCTTTATCACGATTTAAGTACGCGATATTCGTTTCTGCAATGTAGTAATACGCCATAATTGTTGTAAACGCGAAGAATAATAACGAGATTGCAACGAAACCGTTTCCAAATCCAGGGAAAACAGATTCTACCGCCGCCTGTGTATATCCTGGTCCTGGCTGAGCGCCATTTAATTTATTAACGATAAAGTTTTTTCCGCTTGCATCAAATACGTTATACATGCCTGTAATAATCATCATAAATGCTGTTGCTGAACAAACAAATAATGTATCAATGTAAACGGAAAATGCTTGCACTAAACCTTGCTTAGCTGGATGTGATACTTCAGCTGCTGCTGCTGCATGTGGTCCAGTTCCTTGCCCTGCTTCATTGGAATAAATACCTCGTTTTACTCCCCAAGAAATTGCTAAACCGATAATACCACCGAAAGCCGCTTCTAATGCAAAAGCACTTCTTATAATTAGCATAAATGCTTCTGGCAACTTTTCAATATTCATAGCAACAATAACGCAAGCTACTAAAATATAACCAACTGCCATAAACGGTACGACAACTTGTGCAACGTTAACAATTCGCTTTACTCCACCGAAGATGATAATAGCTAGTACAACAACTAATAAAGCCCCTGATACGGTAGTGTTAATTCCAAAAGCTGTTTCTAAACTTACAGCAATACTATTTGCCTGCACACCTGGCAGTAAAAGCCCCGTTGCAAGAATTGTCGCTGCAACGAATACTAATGCATACCATTTCACACCTAAACCTTTTTCAATGTAATAAGCAGGTCCACCACGAAACTGTCCTTGATGTTTCGTCTTATATATTTGCGCTAATGTAGATTCTATATAAGCTGATCCTGCTCCTAAAAAGGCCACTGCCCACATCCAAAATACAGCTCCTGGTCCACCGAAGGCAACCGCTGTTGCTACCCCAGCTATATTCCCCGTCCCAACGCGTCCTGATAACGAAAGTGCTAACGCTTGAAATGAAGAAACACCAGCCTCTGATTTTTCACCTTGAAATGTCAGCTTCACCATTTCTCCTACATGCCTTACTTGTAAAAACCTCGTTCGAATGGAAAAATATAAACCTACTCCTAAACATAAATAAACAAGTGCTGGACTCCAAACAATATTATTTAACCAATTCACGAAAGCTTCCAACATTCCCCCTCCTTCTTTATAAAGAATATTCAGAATATATATAAAATTATAAGTGTATACTGAATCTAGGACAATATTATTTTAATAAAGTAAACATATTTTTGTATAAAAAAACAAAGTATATATTTGTTTTATATACTTTGTTTCGAACTAAATGTATTATATATTCACAATTGCTTCTCTTTTTATAATTCTTTCATATAGCTCTTCTGATAATTCTCGGAAGTTATCTGGCATACCTTTCCCCTTAAACTTCTTTTGAAGTGTACCGTATAAACCAACATCACGTAGACGTAAAAACAACGGTAACGATTCATACCAACTATCCGCCAGTCTGTGCTCATGCTCATAGCCTTTTCGTAACACTTGTAGCTGTTTACGAGCAAAGTCTGTCTTCTCTTCCGCTGTCCATGGTGTAAATAGAATAGAGTAATAGAGAACCATCGCTAAATCATGTATAAAGTAATTATAAGCCGCATCATCAAAATCAAAGATTGTTAGCTCTTTACCATCATAATGAAAATTACCGGGATGGATATCACCGTGCATAAGACCGAACGTTTCTCTTTCAACTGGAAGGGCCTTAATCTCATCCATTAATACCGCTGCAATCTTTTTCACTTGATCATCTTCTAATTCATTAACAATTCCACTTTCGTCTTCTTCCCACGTATCACGATAGTCTGTTTTAGGATAGCTCATTGTTAGGCGATGCAGTTGTCCAATCGCTTTTCCCCATGCTTCAAAGTAAGCCTCTCCCCAATAAGGTGATTCCTCTCCTTTTACTTGCTCACCTTTTGCATATGTAAATAAAGAAGCAAAAAAGAAAGTGCTATCTTCCGCTCCAATTTCTTCTACAAGATTTTGAGAAGTTGAGTTAAGAGGTCCTGCTACCTTTGCCCCATGCTCCGCAACATATCGTAAAAAATCTAGTTCAGCTTCAACTTCTTTTTTAGAGCGATGCGAAGAATGCGTTAAACGTAATACATAGTCCTCATCATTATCTCCCTTCGCCTTAAAAATATAATTTTCAAAATCTCCAAGCGGCTTCTCTTCCACTGTTACATGAAATGCCTTTGCCGCTCTTCTTAAAATCTCTTTCGTAAAAACACGTTCTACAGCTATTTCCATATGTATCCCTCCTATATATCTTCTTAATTCGACACAAATGTGAGAAGTACTGCTATGAAATTGAATAATGCGTAGAAGATGCCGGGAGATAACTTTAAATCCATTTTTTCTCAAATATTCCAAGCATAAATTTTTCACAAACAACAAAAATTAACAGAAGGAATTTTATTCTAAAAGAGGTGGAAATTATGACACAACAAGAAGAACAGCAAAAGAGTAAGAATCAAAAGCATATGTTTCCATCACTTCCGGAAAATATTAATTACATTGAAAATAAGCTCTGTCATTCAGATGATATAAAAAAATTAGATATCCCTTTTCAAAACGGAAAAGGAATAATTTTATATATCGAATCTTTAGCAGACCCAAATTTAATTCATCAATTAGCTCTTGAACCCTTATTAACTCGATCTGATCTATCTTTAGATAAAGCATTTTCTACATTAAATATGAAAAAAGAAACGAATTTAAATTACGGTGTACAACTTTTATTACAAGGTAAATCTTTATATTTCCATGAACATGTCGAAAGCTTTTGTACTTTTGAAACAGCATTATCTTTAAAAAGAGCTATAACAGAACCTGATAATGAAGGGATTGTACGCGGACCACATACTGGTTTCGTAGAAGATTTAGCAACCAATTTAGCGTCTATTCGTAAACTCATAAAAAGTCCAAATGTCGTCGTTAAATATTTCACACTTGGTGAAGAAATGCACACGAAAGTGGCAATTACTTATATTCAAAATATAGCTAATGACGATCTCGTTGCAGAAGTGAAAAGAAGATTAGAAATGATTAAGACAGACGCACTCATGCCACCAGGCTACATACAAGAATTTATAGAAGATACGTCTTTCTCACCATTCCCACAGCAATTAAATACAGAGCGCCCAGATAGAACTGCTGCTAATTTAATGGAGGGACGAGTCGCTATTTTATCAGATGGAGATCCAACAGCACTTATCGTTCCTGTTACACTCTTTGCCTTCTATCAATCACCAGATGATTATAATAACCGCTGGATCGTCGGTTCTTTCGTCCGAATGATTCGCTTAGTAAGTTTCTTAATCGCCTTTCTCTTACCAGCTATATATATCGCAACCGTCGCTTTTCATCCAGATGTGTTGCCACTCGAACTCGTCTATACAATTAAAGCCTCATTAGAACAAGTGCCACTTCCTCCTATTTTTGAAGCTCTCTTAATGGAATTGATCTTCGAATTATTACGAGAAGCTGGTATTCGTTTGCCGAGCCGCGTTGGACAAACAATCGGTATTGTAGGCGGTTTAGTAATTGGGGATGCAATTGTAAAAGCTGGACTCGTTTCTTACACAATGATTATCGTTGTAGCTTTAACTGCAATTGCTTCTTTTCTCGTACCATCAAATGATATGAGTTCAGCAGTTCGGATTCTGCGTTTCCCGTTAATGGTTCTTGCTGCTATATTCGGCTATGTAGGGATTTCATTCGGCATAATTATAACTTTCGTTCATTTATGTCAACTTCATTCTTTTCATACACCATATCTTTCTCCTCTTGCACCAATGCGGATAAAAGATATGAAAGATTCCTTTGTAAGATTTCCAATTTGGTCATTTTGGGAACGACCACATGATTCAAAACCAAAAAAAATGCAACGACAACATGTAACGAGAGAGGATGAGAACGGTGACAAACACGCAAAGTAAAATTTCACTTGTTCAATTGACCTTTTTCGTTATCCAATGTCAAATCGGGGTTGGTATACTTTCTCTCCCAAACCGTCTTCACCCAATAGCAAAAGGTGGTGGATGGATTTCTGTTCTCATTGCGGGGCTGGCAACTCAACTTATCATTTTACTCATGTGGTTTTTATTAAGAAGGTTTCCTGATGCAAATATGTATGAAATTGCTTGTATGATGTTTGGTAATAAATTTGGAAAACTATTAGGGTTTTCTTATGTTTTTTATTTTACTCTTATCGGTATGACCGTTATGTTAAATGCATGTACCGTCATTAAAATATGGATTTTACAAGCAACTCCTTGGTACGCAATTCTCCTATTATTTACAATAGCTTGTTGCTACGTAGCCTATAATACCTTTAAAGTAATTGTACGATTTTATGTCATGGCCTCTATTCTCATTTTACCTATGGCGCTTTTAATTGGACTTGGGCTCTCACGGGCTGATTTTTCTTATATTTTTCCCATTACAGAGGCTGGATGGTGGAATATTATTAAAGCATCGAAAGAAACAATTACAGCTATGTATGGTTTTGAAATCTTTCTCATCGCATTTCCTAAAGTAAATGGGACTGCTGTTGCAAAACTAAAGGCAATTTCTATCGCTAACGGATTCGTAACTCTTTTTTATGCTTTTACTGTTTGGATTTGCTTTATCGTATTTAGTCCAAAGCAAGTTGAGCTTATTCCAGAGCCAGTTGCTTACTTATTGCGCTCCTTACATATTGGGATTGTAGACCGTACTGATTTAATATTCATACCAATTTGGATGATAACTGTCGTAGCTTCTATTGCTAGTTGTTACGCTGCTGCTTCTATAGGTATTGGGCATATATTCAACCTTGCTAATCATAAAAAATCTGTTCCAATTGTTGGAGTTATTTCTTTTAGTATCGCCTTATTTATAGATACACCTGAAGAATTAAAATTGATTGCAAATTTCACTGATAAATTCACTTATATTTTCATTATCGTTCTTCCTTTTTTATTTCTTCTTTATTCCTTATTAAGAAATAAGAAAGGAGCTCCATATGCACAAAAAAACAGTTAAATTATGTAGTATCTTATGTGCTAGCTCACTTCTTTCTGGTTGCTGGGATCAAGAGCCTTTAAGAGAGGCTAGATTAGCTTATAGTATTGGATTTGATATTACAGAAGAAAATCAACTTCAGCAAACGGTTGAACTTGTAAGAAGTTCAGGAAGCCAACAATCTTCATTTGAAAATGAAATACATTCAGCAACCGGCCGTAACATACGCGATACTAGCGATACTTTGAAAGAAAATGTGACTGGAAATATTCGCTATTTCAAATACGGTGTGCAACTATTGGGAACAAAAATTCAAAAAAAGGGGATATTACCTTATTTAGATATTAGTTTTCGGGACCCTACAAACCCCACTGCTCTGGTAAAACTTATTTCAGTAGATGGTGAAACAGCTGCAATACTAGAAAAAAAGAAAGTAGGAAATTTACTAATTGGAGATTTTCTAAAGAAAAAAATTAAAAGCTTAGAGGACATGAGCATATTTCCAAATGAAACTTTGGAAACAGCCGCTACAAAAATGTTAGATCCCGGCAAAGATTTCACCCTCCCATCTATAAAGCTAAAAGGAAAAGAAGTTGTAACCAATGGGATAGCTCTATTTAATAAGGATAAATTAACTGGGCTTTTACCTTCACGACAATCGGTACTCTTCGTATTACTAACTGATAAAATGGGAACGAGCGCTCGCATAACCCAAAAGCTTACAAATAGCGATTCATCTAATACGTCTGACTACATTACCATTGACGTGAGCAATCAGAAATTAAAACGAAACTTAAAAATAACAACAGATAAAAAAGGAAATGTTTATGCTCACATTAAGCTCCAACTAAAAGTTATAGCAATTGAATCTCCAAGAGATAATCTGTATACAATGGACGACAGAGAAAAACTAAATAAAGAACTGTCTAAACAGCTCACGAAAGAGGCGAAAAAAATAATAAACAAACTCCAAAAAGCAAACTGTGATGCTTTCGGTATCGGCAGACACCTTATCGCTTATCACCCTGAGTTATGGAGGAAAAAAAATTGGGATAAAGATTATGCAAAAGTAAAGTTTAAACCTGAAGTAGAAGTAAGCATTTTGTATAGTGGTGTCTTAAAATAAAAGGTTGTATGCCCATGTGGCATACAACCTTTTTATTTCGTATATCGATACACAATTGATTCATATGGTCTTAAGTTAAGTTTTGCAATATCCTTGCTCGCATCTTTATAATTCGACAGTAGTACTTCTTGTTTCATTCCATCTAATTGAACGTGCGCTGGTACAGAGTACGTTATTTCTTCTCCATAGAAGTTATTTATAACAAGTAGTACTTCACTTTCTGTAGTACGAGTATATGCCCAAATTTTAGGATCATTTTTATCCAAAATAGCATATTCTCCTTCTGTAATTACATCATACGTTTTTCTAAGTTCTATTAACTTTTTATAATGATAAAATACAGACTCTTTATCTTCTAATGCCTTCTCTACGTTTATTTCTGTAAAGTTTTCAGCCACTGAAATCCAAGGTGTACTTGTTGTAAAACCACTGTTCATCTCTTCATTCCACTGCATCGGAGTACGAGAGTTGTCACGAGATTTTTGTTTTAAAATCCCGATAATCTCTCCTTTTGATAATCCTTCTTCTCGCTTGATATCGTATATATTTAACGATTCCACATCGCGATATTGCTCGATGGACTCGAATTTAGGATTCGTCATACCGATTTCTTCGCCTTGATAAATGTAAGGTGTTCCTTGCAACATATGCATAGCTGTCGCTAACATTTTCGCAGATTCATTTCGGTACTTTCTATCATCACCGAAGCGTGACACTATGCGAGGTTGGTCATGATTACACCAAAATAACGCATTCCATCCTCCGCCCTTTTGCATTTCAATTTGCCAGTTAGACATAATCTCTTTTAATTTAATAAAATCAAACTCTGCTTTCGTCCACTTATCACCATTCGGATAATCTACTTTTAAATGATGGAAACTAAACGTCATGCTCAGTTCATTACGCTCAGGATTAGAATATTTAATACAATTATCAATTGTCGTAGATGACATTTCTCCAACTGTAATTACATCTTTTCCTGCAAAAACTTTTCGGTTCATCTCTTGTAAATATTCATGAACACGCGGACCATCTGTATAATACTTGCGTCCATCACTTGTCGCAGTATTACCTTCATCGTTTAAGAAACATTGGTCTTTTGAAATTAAGTTAATGACATCTAATCGGAATCCTGTTACCCCTTTATCCAGCCAAAAACGCATCATATCATATACTTCTTCGCGAAGTTGTTCATTTTCCCAATTTAAATCAGCTTGTGTTTCATCAAATAAATGTAAATAATATTGCTCCGTCTTCTCATCATATTTCCAAGCAGATCCACCAAACTTAGACTGCCAATTATTTTTTTCATCACGCCAAATATAGTAATTACGATATGGACTATTTTTATCTTCCTTCGCTTCTTTAAACCACTTATGTTCAGTCGAACTATGATTTACAACAATATCAAGCATAATTTCAATGTTACGTACTTTCGCTTCTGCTAAAAGTTCCTCAAACTCTTCCATCGTTCCGTAAGATGGATCAATGCTGTAGTAATCACTTACATCATATCCATTATCATTTTGTGGTGATTGGTATATCGGTGTTAACCAAATATAATCCACTCCGAGTTCTTTTAAATAATCTAGTTTCTCTGTAACCCCTTTTATATCACCGGTTTCTTTATTGTAATAGCTATTAAAGCTCTTCGGATAAATTTGATAGACTACACTTTTATGCCAATCCTTCATGTTTAACTTCCTCCTACTTCTGTTTGACTCTTTTTGCAAATAACCATGTTAAAGTAAATGGGATTACAACTGCAATAATCATTCCTACAATAAACATTGGAATCGATTTCGGAATGATAGAAATAAATGCTGGCAATCCGCCAATTCCGATAGCAGGTGCTAATACACCATTTAATGTAATGAATATCGCTGCCACAGCAGACCCTATAATCGCTGCATAGAACGGGAACTTATTTCGTAAATTCACACCAAACATCGCTGGTTCTGTAATACCGAAGTATGCTGAAATGGCTGATGTTGATGCCATACTTTTATCATTTTGATTTTTAGAAATCCAGAACATTGCAAGTGCCGCACTACCTTGCGCAATGTTAGAAAGAGCAATCATTGGCCAAATGAATGTGCCACCGTGCTGTGCAATCAATTGTAAATCAATTGCAATAAACATATGATGCATACCTGTAATTACAAGCGGTGCATATAATGCTCCAAACAATACTGCTCCAACTACTGGTACTGTTTCATATACACCTACTAATCCTACTGTTAATAAATCTCCAATATGACGTGTAACCGGACCGATAATTCCTAATGCTAACACACCTGTCACAACGATTGTTGTAATTGGTACAACTAATAATTGAATTGCATTTGGTACATGTTTCTTTAAGAAAATTTCCACTTTACTTAATACAAAAGCTGCTACTAAAACAGGTAAAATTTGTCCTTGATATCCTACCTTCTCAATTTGGAACAGTCCTAAAATATTGAAGTACTCAATCTTTTGACCCTCTAAACCAGTCGCTGCTTTTCCATAGTCCCAAGCGTTTAATAAGGCCGGGTGCACAAGCATTAATCCCATAACAATCCCTAGTATTGGACTACCACCAAAACGCTTCGTTGCTGACCACCCGACAAGTGCTGGTAAGAATACGAATGCTGTATTGGCCATCATATTAATTAAATCCCAAAGCCCGCCTAAGTTCGGATAAACATCTAATAAATTTTTCCCATCAAAAAATAAGTCCTTTGCCCCTAATAGATTGTTAATACCCATTAGTAAACCAGCTGTTACGATCGCTGGTAATATCGGCATAAATACATCCGAAAATATTTTCACAAACTTTTGAGCTGGATTTAACTTCTGATTTCCAGAATCTTTTACGTCAGCTACAGTCGATTCTTCCATACCTGCAAGCGTTATCAATTCAGCGTAAACACGATCTACATCCCCTGGACCAATTACAACTTGAAATATACCAGCGTTATGAAACGCTCCTTTCACTAATGAAACAGACTGTAATTTATCATTATCTATTTTACTTTCATCTTTTAAAGCGATACGGAGCCTTGTCACACAATGTGCAGCTTGTTCAATATTGTCTTTCCCACCAATATACTGCAACACTTCCTCTGCTGTTTTACGATAGTCTTTCCCCATATTCCCGTCCCTCTTTTCTTTTTTTGATACCGTTTACAATTACATATTAACTCGTATATATAAGTTAGTCAACACTCGTATATACGAGTTTGTGTTTTTTTTATAAAAAAAGAGATGAAACAATATTTTGTTCCACCTCTTTACTTCCTGCGTGCCACATCCGAAAAGTGAAAAATATCTAAACGGTGGCGTGATTCTGTGTATTCAAACTGACTTCCATCATACAAATGTGTAAAGTTTTTCACAACGACAACATAGTCTGTTCCATTTAAATCTAAATACTTTCTGTCATCCTCTGTACACGGCTGTACTTCAATTACCCTCTGCGAATAACTAATATGTAGCCCAAGCTCTTTCTCAATGTATTTATAAATCGATGCAGTTGCAATTTCTTTCGTTAATCCTGGAATAAACTCAGATACAAAATGATTTATATCTAAAATTACTTTTTCTCCATCAATATTTCGTACACGTTTAATATGATCAATCTCTGTTTTTTCTTTTACATTTAATAATTTCGCAATTTCTTTTGTGGCTTTTTCTTTGTCCATTTCCACAACTTCCGTAATACAATGACGTCCTAAACGTTCATTTTCTTCTTGGAAACTTACAATACCGCCAAAATTAAATTCAATATTTTTTCGCTTTAAAACAAAAACACCTTTTCCATGAATTTTTTGCACATATCCACGCTCTTGCAGTAAATCTACAGCTTTTCTTACCGTGCCTCGGCTTGCCTCATACTGCTTCATTAATTCTGTTTCTGATGGGATTTTGCATCCCTCTTTTAATTGTTTATTATCAATAGATTTACTGATTTCTGTATAAATTTGTTCATACTTACTCATCATCTACAATAGCCCCTTGTCACCTTCTAATTCTATATGTATTATAACATGCTTCACTCTTCTGCCAATCTCTCACTTATTTTCCAGTACAAGAAAAATATAGGTAAATATTTAATCTTTAAAACGTATTTTTATAAAAATTTTTATATTTTTCTTTTCATTCAAAAAAACATGTAGTATACTAACTTCAAAATCAGAGGAGAAAGGGAGCAAAGAACTATGCTTACTTATACAACAACTGTAGTTTCATTTGCACAAAAACATCATCATCATACGTAACCCTTGAAACCTAGCGGAAAAATTACGCGTAGGTACAAGGGTTATTCCCGTTGTACCTACGCTTTGGCGAAAGAGCCATGTAGGTATTTTTTTATCTACATGGCTCTTTTTTTATTGTCAAAAAGCTAGTAAAAAATGATGTTTAAGCAAAACTTACTACAAAGGAGTTAACAAAAATGGAAACGAAAAAATGGGGATTATGGGTTTTAACAGCATTTGTTATCGGGAATATGGTTGGCGGTGGCGTATTTATGCTTCCAGCAAATTTAGCACAAGTATCAGGGCCAATGGGTTCTACACTCGCATGGAGTATTACAGGCCTTGGCGTATTTATGATTGCACTTGTATTTGGAAATTTAGCGATTCGGAAACCAGAATTAAAAGCTGGACCACAAAGCTACGCTCAAGCGATGTTTCCTTCAAAAAAAGCTGGTAAAGTTGCGGGATATAGTATGGCATGGGGATATTGGGCTGCTAACTGGGCTGCAACAGCATCTGTTATTATTTCCTTTGCTGGATATTTATCAACATTCTTTCCAGTTTTACAAAGTAAGCAAATTCTTTTTTCAATAAACGGATTTTCACTAGAACTCGGAAAAGGATTAACTTTCCTCGTATGTAGCCTTATGCTGTGGGGAATTCAATATATTCTTTCTCAAAATATTGATCGAGCTGGAAATATGAATCTACTTGCTACCATTGCAAAAATTATCGGATTTACAATGTTTATTGTAATTACATTATTCATTTTCAATGCCTCTAATTTCGGAGACGGTCAAACCTTTATGAATGAAGCAGGACAATCCATCTCGTTAGGTGGACAAATCAATTCAGCTGCTATTGCAACACTCTGGGCATTTATCGGTATTGAATCAGCAGTTATGCTTTCTAATCGTGCAAAATCACAGCGCGATGTAAAAAAAGCTACGATTTTCGGATTAATTATCGCTCTTCTTATTTACATGTCAATTACTTTACTTACAATGGGAGCTCTTCCGCAAGATGCTTTAAAAGAGTCTCAAAAACCATTAGTAGACGCATTAAATTTAGCAATTGGAAATAAAGGCGCATATATCATGGCTTTACTCGCTCTTATATCTTTATTTGGATCTACAGTTGGTTGGATTGTTGTTAGTTCAGAAGTACCTTACCAGGCAGCAAAGAATGGACTTTTCCCTAAGTTTTTCGGGAAAACAAATAAAAAAGGTAGTCCTTCAAAATCATTATTGATTACAAATGTAATGACGCAAATTTTCTTATTTTCAACGATTTCTGGTACTGTTTCAGAAGCGTATAGTTTCGCTATTGTCGTAGCAACATTAGCCTATTTAATTCCATACCTAGTTTCTACTCTGTACCAATTCAAACTGGTTATTACAGGAGAAACGTATGATATAATGCCTGGTTCTCGAATAAAGGACGGGATTATCACTACATTAGCATTTGTATACTCAATTTGGGTTATCAAAACGGGAACTGCTGATTTAAAAACGTTCTTCTTAGGAATTGGATTATTCGTATTAGGTCTTATTCTTTATCCAGTACTAATGAAAGACTCACAAAAAACGGATTAAATAAAGAGAAGCTGCTGGCTTCTCTTTTTTATTAAAAATCTGTAATTAACTTTTCTTTTAACTCTCCTACAGATAAAGGTTTCGCATAATAAAATCCCTGTACATAATCACAGCTCATTGATTGTAACAAACTCTCTTGCTCTACTGTTTCTACCCCTTCAGCAACTACTGCTAAATTTAAACTATGAGCAATTTCAATAACAGATTTTACAATTGTTCGTTCTGGTTGCGCGTGATCATAATGAAATTCACGAATAAAATTACGATCAATTTTCACAATATCCAGTGGTAGTTGTTTTAAATAATATAAGGAAGAATAGCCAGTTCCGAAATCATCCAAAGCAATTAAAACACCCATATTTCTTAATTCTTGTAATGTAGCAATAATATAATCAAAATGGCGGACTGCAATGCTTTCCGTTATTTCTAATATTAAACGGTTCGGAGGAAAACCAGTTCTCTTTAAAATGCTACGTACAGACAAAATAAAACGTTTCTGCATTAATTGTTGTATAGATAAATTCACAGATAACTTTAGTCCTTCTTGATAATTTGGCAATGTTTTAAACAATCGGCACGATTTTTCTAATACCCAGTCTCCTAGCTTTATAATAAGTCCAGACTCTTCAGCTACCGGGATAAATTCGCTTGGTGCAATGGGGCCGTCTTCTGTCATACAGCGTACTAAAGCTTCTATACCAGAATATCTCTTCGTTTTCAAATCAATAATAGGCTGCAATGCTACATCTAACTCTTCATCACGAATTGCCTTTTGCAAAGCAAACTCAACTTTCATTCTACGATTTATTTTCGCCCGTAGCTCATCTGTAAAGAAACATGCAGCGTTTCTACCTTGTTCTTTTGCACTATACATAGCTAAGTCAGAGTTTTTCAATAACGTTTCCACGTCTAGTCCGTCTTGTGGATAAGAACAAAGTCCTAGACTAGCTGAAATGTATACTTCATGGCCTTCCAACATAAATGGTGCCTGAAAACATGACAACACAGATGTCGCTAACTGACTCATATCATCTTGCCTATGATTTTTTGTTAACAGCACAAATTCGTCGCCACCTAGCCTAGCCAGAACATCTTTCTCTCCTAGTACATAATGCAACCGTGAAGCGACTTCGCTTAAAAGTAAGTCCCCTATCATATGACCTAACGTATCATTTACTAATTTAAAACGGTCCAAATCAAAGTAAATCATACCAAATTCTTTTTTATCTGCAATCAATTTATTAACGGTTGTTATTAATTGCAAACGGTTCGGCAAACTGGTTAAAGCATCATGATAGGCAAGTTCCCTATAACGACTTTCACTTAGCCGCAATCTATGTTCTGCTTCTTTTCTACTACTAATATCATTTCGAATTGCGATAAACTGGTATGGCTCTCCTTTTTCATTTAAAAATGGAACAATTGTTGTTTTGACCCAATAATATGTACCATCTTTTGCTCGATTCCGAATCTCACCTGTCCATACTTTCCCATTCAAAATACGTTTCCATAAGTTTTGAAAAAAGGTTTTCGGATGATGTCCTGAATTTAAAATACGGTGATCTTTTCCAATTAATTCTTCTCTTTTGTATTTAGAGATTTCACAAAATTTATCATTTACATATGTAATAAGACCTTTTCGATCTGTAATTGCAACAATTGAAGACTCATCTAATGCTAACTTTAAATCTCGCAATGAAGAGTCATATAATGCATGACCTCTCTGTTCTAGCATGCGCATCTCTCCTTGCTTCCTATCTGACTAAAACACAACCTGTTTCTCTTCATAGAAATAGAGATATTTCATTTTCTAATACTAGCCCATTACATAAATTATCTTTTTAAATAGACCGATTAAAATAACATAATATTATTTGTAATAAAAAGCAATATTATACCGTTTCAATTATAACTAGTAGCTTCTCATCTCCCTAATTATTTCGCACCTTATTATACTGCAATCCTTTTAAGTGGCTCTATCCAAGCCCTGTTTCTAACTAATACCATTCACATCTGATCTCTTTACTCTTTAATAACAAAATAGAAATTAGACCATACTACATAACTATTCACGAATAATAATATGAAAATCTACATTAATGTATATGTTTTTGAATTACAATAACAAAATATTAACATATTTTCACCTTAATTTTGGAAGTATTTTATAAATAAATACCGTATTAAACTAAAAAAGAGGGTAGCCTCTTTTTTAGTTTAATAC
>NZ_QPEL01000155.1:0-1015 GCF_008368965.1 Bacillus sp. AY2-1
CTTATATAGTTGGTACAACGATAATTGGTCTTTTATATAACTATGCTTATTGGGTATATAAAAAAAAGAATGAAAAATATCAGGTTACAATGCCTGCTTTTGGGGTTGTTTTTTTGATTCACTTATTACATAATTCTATTGTTTTTATATTATCAAATTTATAAATTTTTTAAAGGTAATATAGATTAATGAATTATGTTTGTACTTGTTAAAGTTAAGAGACACGAAATAAAAATTAAAGAGAGGCTAATTCACTAATACTTCTAAATAGTCTTGTTTCAGTTTGTTTATTTAAAAAGAGAGGGCTCTGTCAGGTAGACAGTATTTAAAAAAAATTAAAAAGACGCCTAATTCCATATACTTCTAAATAGTCTTGTTTCAGTTTGTTTATTTAAAGAATAAAAAGAGAGGGCTCTGTCAGGTAGACAGTATTTTCAAAGCGTAGCTAAGCCACCTGAGTCTATATTTGTATGGACTCAGGTTATTTAATTTCTCTTGAAATCTTTGATGATTATAAAATTGTAAATATTTGCGGACTTAAGATAGATGAGGAAATCTTTTTTATGTACACTATCCTAAAATTTTTACTTTCGCGACATACTATCCTTCATTTTTCTAACATCCCATTCTCTTTTTCCAATCGTTTATTCTTAGTACCTAATCCATTAGGTTTCATTCTACCTAAATATAACCCTTTTGTTTTCCCATGTTCTTCTAGTTCTTTAATACCTAAAGTTTCGGATCATTTCATCCGACGACTTACAATAGGATAATAAATGTCTATTTCTTTCTTAACAGTTTTATATCTTCTTTTAAGTATAAACCCACTTCCTTTTCCTTTCATTTTGTATAGCAAGTAATTCTAATTTACCCCATAGAAAAATCCCCTCCATAATAAATAGGTTAATGTGTTTTCTTTTTCCTATCTACTATGAGGGGAGAATAGCATACTAAAGATAGCTTCTTTTTTGTAAAAGATCTAAGATTCTAGTGCCGTAATTAATTGCTGACGTTC
>NZ_QPEL01000156.1:0-2133 GCF_008368965.1 Bacillus sp. AY2-1
ACAATTGAAAAAGTATTTCAGTAGGTAATATTTTCAATAATTAAGCTATCTCATATAAAAAGGAGTCGAATAACGACTCCTTTTTATATTCTACATTCCCTTGGATTCCTTACCTTCTCGTACCCCTAATATTTAATAACATACTTCTTTCTCACTAGCTAATACAATTTTCATCTTAGAAATTTTTCATCATATTAGAATCCTTATCATAGCTGTGAACTACCCGCCACTTAACATTCCTTACCTTCTCGTACCCCTAATATTTAATAACATACTTCTTTCTCACTAGCTAATACAATTTTCATCTTAGAAATTTTTCATCATATTACTTAGTTGAATCCTTATCATAGCTGTGAACTACCCGCCACTTAACGTCCTAACGGACTGTTTGAAGTGGGGGCTTCTCGGTTAGTCGTTACTTTTGGTAGCTAACGCATTCGTCCTAAGACAGCCGAGCTAACTCCCTTGTTCCAAGGGTTATTTTATTGCTATCTATGCTAACGCTAATAGGCGTATTGCTTCATTTTTGATATTGATAGCTGCGTTATAATCTCTATCGAGATTTACACCGCATATACAAGAATAGACTCGCTCAGACAATGACATATTTTTCACATTTCCACAACTGCTACATGTTTTTGTGGAAGGAAACCATTTGTCTATTTTCACAAGCTGTTTGCCTTGTTCATTTAGTTTATAAGCTAAGAAAGAAGTGAACATACCCCAAGCATTATCAGCGACGCTTTTTCCAAAATGAAGTGCTTGCGATATTCCCTTCATATTTAGATCTTCAATAGCTACAACATCAAAATGAGTAGCTAACTCTTTAGACTTATGATGAAGGAAGTTCTTACGTTGGTTTGCTACTTTTTCATGCAGCTTAGCTACACGGATACGTTGTTTATTCCAACGCCCTGAACCTTTTGTACGTCTTGATAATATTCGTTGCGCCTTTGCTAATCGGTCTAACATTTCACGATAGAACTTAGGATAATTGGCTCTCTCATCCTCAGAACTGACGTATAATTGATCCATCGCAAAGTCTAATCCAACAACTGTTTCTACTTCTTTTTGTACGATCTCTTTTTCGTATTCAGTCAAAATGGACACATAGTATTTACCAGTAGGTGTCATAGAAATCGTACATGACTTGATTATATGGTCTTGTGGTATTTCTCTATGCTGTTTGATACGTACCATTTTTAGTTTTGGCAATTTGATATGACCGTTAAGCAACATAATATTTCCGTTCACTACATTCGTTGTATAAGACTTTCTGTCTTTTTTGCTTTTGAATGTTGGGAAGTCATTTTGACCACGAAAGAAATTTTTATAGGCAGTCTGCAAGTTTAGTTGAGCATTTCCCAAAGCTAATGAATCAACTTCTTTTAACCACTCAAATTCTGCTTTGTATTTCGCAGGAGTGGGAAGCTTTTGTTTCTTTAGTTGATCCTTATCATCTTTATGTTTTTCATACGCTTCTTTCCGTTCAGCTAACATTCTGTTATACACGAAACGTACACAACCGAAGAAGGTTTTACGCATAAGATATACTTGGTCTTCTGTTGGATACAAACGGAATTTATATGCTTTATTCTGCTTTGTCATATCATTTCACCTCACTTTTCACTTTGATTTTCAATATATGTTTTTACTACGTCTATTGGCGAACCACCAGTAGTTAGCAAGCAAAAACTTCTTGACCAAAACATCTCTTTCCAAAGTTTCTTTTTCACTTGTGGAAAGTCTCTTTTAATAAGTCGAGAACTTGCACTTTTATAAGCATTGATGAATTTTGTCATTTCTGTATTAGGGTGTGCCTTGAACAAAATATGAACATGGTCTACATCATGATTCCATTCAACTAATGTAATGTTATAGTTTTCAGATAGTCGAACAAACATATCTTTTGCATAGTCTGACATATCATCATCAAACACATTTCTTCTGTATTTCACGACCAATACAAGGTGATAATATAACAAGAATACTGAATGGTTATTACTATCTAATTTCATTTATATACCAGCCTTTATAATTTATAAGACTGATTATATCAGAGGCAAAATAAAAAGGAAAACCTTTTGGCTACGCCCTTCACACGCTTGAGGAAGGAGAATTCTTTCGGGAAAT
>NZ_QPEL01000157.1:0-7371 GCF_008368965.1 Bacillus sp. AY2-1
ATATTATTAATAGAGAGTGTGTCTTACATGAGAATATTTTATTTCTTCTGCAACATAATTATAGTCTTCAGTCTTAATAGGGAAAAGATAATTGAGAGAAGTAGAGTAAGGCTACAACGTATACTTACAAACTTTATCAGTAGAAGAATAAGTGTATTTAGTGTTCATGTTATATACTACTACAATTGCCGGAAGGAAATCTTCATAGTAAAAAGATGATTTATAAAAAGGAGTGTATTTACTTGGAAGATACAAATAAAGAAAAGATTATTCAAATTGTATTGTGCTGTGTTGAAGAAGTGAATGAAAATCTTGAAAATAAAATTAATCTTGAAAAAGGCTTGAAAGCACATCTTTATGATTGGGAGGGGTATTTAGATTCGTTAGGGCTAGTATCTCTACTGGTAAGTATTGAACAAGGCTTAGAAGATGAATTGGGTTTATCAGTTGATTTGGTGAATTTAGATACAATGTCACAACATAATAGCCCATTTAAAACAATAGAAGCATTAGTTGCGTATATTTTAGAATGCCAGGAACAATTAAAATCACTAACATAACAAAATATTAAAGGAGAAAATTTAAAAGGAGGTTAGGTATGCATATTGACTTTTTATTTGAAAGATTTGAAATGAATAAAGAATGCGAAGCTATTGTTTGGGAGGATAAAACTTACACATATGAGTGGTTTCTAAATCAAATAAAGATTTATACAAGGGAGTTAAATGAACATAGAAAGATGGATTATACAATAGTCTCTTTGGAAGCGGATTATTCTCCATACTCTATAGCAATGTTTTTAGCGCTTATTGAATTAGGGTGTACTGTAGTACCGATCCTAAATTCATTGGTTGACAGTAAGAAGAAAGAATACTATGAAATAGTTGAATTAGAAAAGGTGATTAAAGTTGAAAGCGCAAGCTTTGAAATAATCAATATACAAAGAGATTACATTCAAAATGAATTATTATTACAACTGAAAAAGTTAAAACATCCAGGATTAGTATTGTTTTCATCTGGTACAACCGGACGTAGTAAAGCAATTGTACATGATTTTACATTACTTCAAAAGAAGTACAGTGTCGCAAGGAGTGCAAAACGTGTTATACCATTTATGTTATTTGATCATATTGGAGGGGTTAATACTCTCTTCCAAATTATTTCTAGCTTAGGATGTTTGGTAATTATTGATGATCGTACCCCTAATCGAGTATGTAACATGATTGAGAAACATCAGGTACAAGCTTTACCTGCATCACCAACTTTTATAAATTTACTTATACTGAGCGAGGTTTATAAAAAGTATAATTTAAATAGTTTGCAGACTATTTCTTATGGATCAGAAGTTATGCCTGAGGCTACACTAAGTAAAATAAACGAAATATTCCCTCATGTTAAAATTACACAAATGTATGGGTTATCAGAATATGGGGTTTTATATTCGAAATCTAAATCGAATGACTCTTTGTGGATCAAACTAAGTGATGAGAATATTGAGTCAAGAATTGTGGATGGAATGTTGCAGATCAAATCAATGTCTACAATGATTGGTTATATTAATGCTCCAAGTCCATTTACCAAGGATGGCTGGCTTATGACAGGAGATATGGTGGAAGTAGATGGAGATTATATTAAAATTTTAGGAAGAAAATCAGAGATTATAAATATTGGCGGAGAAAAAGTATTTCCAGCTGAAGTTGAAAACGTAATACAGCTAATGGATGGAGTAGAAGAGGTTGCTGTTGTTGGTGAAAAAAATGCAATCACAGGACAAATGGTTAAGGCTGTGGTTAAATTAAATACAAATGAAAGTGTAAGTGAATTTAGAAAGCGATTAAGAGAGTTCTGTAAAGATAAACTACCATTATATAAGATTCCACAGAAAGTGGTATTAACAACTGAGAAAATGCATACAGAGCGTTTTAAAAAAGACAAGAAGGTATTTATGTAACTAAAAGTTGAAGTCCTTTTTATACAATAATTTAAAAGTAAATTATAAATCCCTTATATTTTGAAAAAACTTTTTCAAAATATAAGGGATTCTTTTTATTTTTTTCGGATCTAAATTGAGGAATTCATATAAATAAGCTTCTTCGCAAAATAAGAATTTACGTGTTGAGGAGAAACTTTATGTTTATAGAGTTTGTTGTTGTTTATTATTACGATTCGATAGGAATTTATCTAATGAAATAGATTGGCTGTTATTTACTACAAAAAATAAAGAAACAGCCAATAATAATAAATCAAATTCATACCCTCCTATAAATCCTTGATCAAATTTCACAGTAATAATGGCTCCGGCCATAAGTAAAGAAAATAAGGTTGAAATAATTCGTGTACCAAGCCCCAGAATAACTAAAATTCCACCCACTAGTTCAAGAATTGCTACTGGATATGCAAGCCAATCAAATATTCCTAGGCTGTTGAAGAAATTTTCTGTATTATAGATGCCATCTTGAAATTTTATGAGTCCATGAGCAAAAAAAGTAAACCCTAATACTAATCTAATAATGAAAAAACTTAACTCATTTTTGTTTGACAATTGATTTTCCTCCATTCAATGATTTTGAAGTACTATTAGCCATAGATTTTTTCCTTTCTTTATTCTAATGATCTATATATGATACAGAATCAAAAAACAGTATATTTTTTTGTTTTATAACTTTACTACTTGATCACTTTTTGTTTATAGGAATAAGGTTCTATCCCTTTAATATGTATTTCAATATCCTGAAGTACAGTATTGTTAATGGATCCTTCAATCATTCCAAATGTTTTATTTAGGATGTGACCGGCACTTTTAAACCCAACATAATGTCCACGAACCATACGTGGAAAACATGCACCAAACATACCTTGTACTGTTATAATTGATTGGAAATGGAGAACCTCAGTAATTAATGTTCCTATCATCGCTATTTTCATTTTAGTATTTGGAGGTACTTTAATAGAATGTTCAATTGAAGGAGAGGTATGAATTGATTTTGAATTGCTTTCGCCTACAAAAGTTGAAATATTAAATTCATTACCCGATTGAAATTTACCTGCGATAATAAGATCTGATTTTAAAGTTAAACCTGTAATAGATTTCGAAGTCCAAGATTGTATATTGGCCCATTGTTCTTTTATTGTCACTACAATCTCTTTTTCTTCATTATTAGGATTACATACAAATTGTTCCTTTAGGGTTATTTCATCTATTGAAGGTTTTTCAAGATCTCGAAATATAAAGGGGCCCAGCATTTTATAACAAGCGTGATTATAACGTTCAGTAATAGCAGGCTTATTATGAATTGGAAACGTCTCATTATTTACTGCAATTTCATCAGGAAGTATTCCATAAAGATCTTTAAACGCATCCATTATGGAATCTGTAGTTGAATCTAATGATTCTAGATCTGAAAAAGATAATTTTTCTTGTATAATCATACTAATGCTCCTTACCTATTTGTGTATTTTATTTATTTGTTTGATCGTAGTTAAAAGACAATTAAAATATGAAGAAGAGGTAAACTAATAGTTTGACAGATAGAATAATTAATAACTTTTGAGAATAAATTCCATTTTATGCTGTGGGATTCCTTTCAATTAATACTCGTTAGAAATTTATAAATATTTGATTGAATTTTAGGAAAATAGAGGTTTTTATTGAAAATCAAACTAAGGATAAAGTTATGGAACGGATCAATAAACAGATTATTAAGGATGGAAAATAACGGATGAATAGTAGAGAGATGAATACGAACGAAAGAAAATCTTGTGAATCATAAAGAATTTAAGAGCTAGAGGTATAGAGATAACATCACAGATAAGGTTGAAGAAACGTACAAAAGGTTATATCAACTCTAACTAAATGATAAAAGCCCTGCAGGGGATGCAGGGCAAGACTAAGGGTATTGAAGAATTGTCGATTCTAAAAGTAAAGGACTTCTTGGAATGTTATAAGTTTAACACGCGATATATTAAAACAATATATAAAGATGTTACAGAAATGTGAATATGAAAATCATGAAAAAGTTGATAATCCATAGAAGCTATAAGGGATTATGTTTGTAAAGGTGTCTTTATATAGTTAATAGGACCGGATTTTGTTTGTTTTAAGATCCGGGAATCCAGTAGAATGCACTGCCTAATAGACAGGTTCCTGGGTATTACGAGGCGTGAAAGCATCAAAAAATCCCGTACAGAAGCACAGGCCGGTTGATACACATATCAGTAACTGATTTAAAAAGTCTATCAATAAGACTATTCAATATTAATATATAGTATATATTAATCACCCAACAGAAGTGCTTTTTTACTTCTTTTATAGAATTTACATATTAAACATATATTTATACGCATTGCATTGTTACTACACGCTAAGAAATAGTAATAAAAAGACAGTACTGATGAAACTGTATAAAAATAAAAAGAATCCTAATAGGGGGAATTCTTTATGAAAGTTGAGCATGACAAAGCTCCTTGGATATATAGGATATTTTAATATATTGTTGGTCTATTTAAAAAGAAAAACATAACTTGGTACATTGGATTAAAGGATATCTATATAATAGGTAGAATCTAATTATTTGGTTCACATTTTAATTCAAGGGGTACAAATTCGATGCGGCGTGAGAAGGATTTGTTGAAACAATGGAAGGCGGATTTGCAAGCTATTCAAGAAGAGAAAAGGCTGAAGAAGAAGGCAAAGAAAAAGAATAAGAATAAGAAATATAGCATTCCGGGTAATACGGCTGACTTCATGGATGGTAAGAATACTTATCGTAAAGATAATGGAGTATGGAAGCAAAGAAATAAATAATGTGCAGATAAATAAGTTTGATCAAGTTTATAGCAATTATCGGGGGCGCTTCCTTGATCTGGGAGGCGTCCTGTTTGTTGTTAATATTACAAAACAAACGAACACAAAATTAAGATGCGCTAACGAGAAGGGATAGATCTTGCTAAACAACGTGGCGTATAATGGAACACGCTTTAGAGCTGCTTGCTAATAAGATTTTAATAATAGAAACATACTATATGTACTTAGAATTAAAGGTAAAAAGGAAATAAAAACATACTACAAAAACTACATAATGATGAATATCCGTATGACTGGAAACTGGATTATAGAGAATTGGGATGAGTTTCGTAGAGAAGGTGAAGCGAAAATAGGAACTAGTTTAATAGAGTAAATGCACGAGTAGGAGTTGCTGGTACATTACGCCGGTAGTCTTCATATAGCATGGAATTTCATGTACTGATTACTATAGGAAAGTATTCTGTATGCAAATTAAATCATGCTTTTACAGATGCAAAAAAAGGAGCTGTTAGTAAGGCTAACTGCTCCAGATCAAGGAATCTCCAAGGGGAAAGACTAAGGACTTTAAATGAGTTTTGGCTAATGCCTATCCCTATTATTGACGGAATAATGAGTTTTATTCAATTATAACGAAAGTAATGTGTAAGTATGTTACAAGAATAGTCCAATACCTATCCATGTAACTCCTAATATAGACAATGATTCGATAATAATTAAACGTTTAGCCTCATCTTGTTTTGGCGTAGTTAGCTTCCTAATTTGGGAGAATAGCCCACTTATTCCGCACAAAGTAAGAGCTAATAGTAGTAAAGTACTTGTCATCCTAATCACTCCTAGTATTTGGATATTCTTATTGTATACGAAGCTAGAGACGATAAAAATAGTAATGTTATCGTCTCTTTTCTATGAAGTATGTAAAGTGTGACGTGAATCTTCAATGGATAGAGGTCGTGTAAGGTAACTTTCAGTATTAGAAGTATGAATATTGGGTGAAAGGAATGCAGACTGTTGAAAATATAAAAAACGTATAGTACAATAAGGGTGTAAGCTAGATTATAACGAACAAGAAGTCGGGTGGTTCGGATTCTCGTTCTATTGATAGGTCGTAAGCTTTTTGAAAAGTCTTGGTTTGGTCACCAAGGCTTTTTTCGTACGCAGACAGGAATAAAAGCACTGCATGTCGCAATACTATATAGAGTAGTAAGCTGGGTTTCAACGTCTTTGCACTTCAAAATGATGTTGCATTGGTCGTGTGCAATAAAAGTATGGTCAGTACTTCACCTTGAAACCCAATCATAACTACAAATGGGCTTTGTGTCGCTATTTATAGCGGCACTTTTTTATTTAAGAAGATGTCTTACATATTCAGTTATACCCTTACCTACTTCACTTTTTATGAAAAAGTAATGCACATTTCGAAGGAAACTGAATGCTGTAACGATTGTACCAAAAGAAAAAAGACGTTTACGTTTCTTCTCTCTCTGAACGTTTTCGGGCGGTTCTAGTATTCTCCACGTTCTATTGTCACCTCCTCTTAAAAAGAGAAGGGCAAAGACGGCACGTATTTAGTGTACAGTGTTTGACAAATCTCTACAAGAACTTATTTTCTGGTATGGAACATTCGAATATGTAAGATCAATTTCGAGTAAGATGTTTGAAGAAACGTACAAAGGTTATATCTACCGATTCTCTTTTACTAGATAAATAGTATCAGTAGATATACGATTTTTTTCATGTTGTAATTAAGATAAGTTAATGAAATATTATGATGAAATTTAGTGTGATAAAGGGATTAAGTGAGCGGAGGGAATTGGATGGTTCATAATATAATACATACTAGATTCAAACTACGAGAAATCGAAGAAAATGATTAGAAGGATATATATACACATCACAGTTCATTGTGTGCCGATACAAAGTATGAGGCCCTAATTCGGAAACGGGAAGAATTTGTAAACCAAGTTCTTCAAGATGCAAGTAAGGTCCCGAGAAGTCGATTTTTTTTTGCATTGGTTGAATTTGTTTCACATTAAAATGTTATATATAGGATAAGTTCTATAAGCAACCATTTAATAAATATTAATATGTATAGCTGAATCTACCCGAAACTAAAAGATATTAATACTGATGAAAGGTAAGGGATATGATACCTTTATAAAAGGGTGGGAAAATAAATACTTGTAACTTCGCACGAAATACCAATTTTACGAACAATAAAATAGTTATATAAAAATCCAATACAATATTTAGGGATTTCGAGCTTGGTTTCATGAATCTTGTTCTATTTGTATGTGTCCATATAGTTCATATTTTATATAGAAATTATATTTTAATTTATAAAATTTTTTTTATGTTCATCTATTTAACGCCTCATAATCATTATTAAATTAACCAATTTGTATTTCATAACAACTTTTAATCTGTTTTCATGTATTCATTTTGTATGACGTNANATATGAAAATTGTTTNATTTTACACACATTTAATTGTGATTTTTTTACTAATTTTTATAGCCTAATACAGATTTATCACTTGCTTATCTATAAATTTCATTAGAATAACTACAC
>NZ_QPEL01000158.1:0-1559 GCF_008368965.1 Bacillus sp. AY2-1
ACTACACGTCCTTGTATATCAACCTATGAAAAGATTTGAAAAAAATTTAAAAGAGACCTTCAAATAAAATAATTATATTTGAGGTAACACCACATCGCCATCGAGCTAAAAAAATGTATCCATAAAAAGAAAAAATACGCTATTCTTTCTGTAGAATCATAGGAAAGGATGGCGTTTTTTATGTCTATTTCTGTATCCAATGAATTACAACTATTTGCTCAAGAGATTCAAAGTTTTTTATCTCCAAATACCTTACGGGATCTTGCTAGAGATGTTGGTTTTGTACAACGAACCAGTAAGTACCAAGCAAAAGATTTAGTAGCTTTATGTGTATGGGTGAGCCAAAATGTAGCTATGACTTCTTTAACTCAGTTATCTAGCTGTTTAGAAGCATCAACAGAAGTACTCATCAGTCCTGAGGGACTGAATCAACGGTTTAATAAGGCGGCCGTCCAACTTTTACAACACCTACTAGCCGAACTACTAAGCAAAAAATTGGCCACATCTATGCCGATTTCTTCTCCATACACTTCTGTTTTCAAGCGTATTCGTATTTTAGATTCAACTGCATTTCAACTCCCGGATGTATTTTCATCGGTTTATCCAGGTGCAGGAGGATGCAGCCATACAGCTGGGATAAAAATTCAACTTGAGTATGATTTGTTAAGTGGACAGTTTCTACATATTCATACAGGTCCAGGTAAACAACATGATCGCACTTACGGCTCTCTGTGTGCCCCAACTGTGACAGCGAATGATTTATGTATCCGGGATTTAGGTTATTTTCATTTAAAAGACCTTCAATATATACAAGATAAAGAGGCCTACTATATCTCTCGTATCAAGTCGAATACACGTATGTATCAAAAAAATCCTAACCCTGATTATTTTCAAGACGGAAGAATTAAGAAAGGTACAGAGTATATACAGATAGATATGGAGACGTTAATGAACTCCCTTCAACCAGGAAAAACATGCGAAATAGCTGATGCTTATGTAGGAATGATTGATAAAGTACCAGCTCGTGTAATTGTTCATCGATTAACAAAACAACAGCAACAAAAACGATTACAAGATCAAGCCGTAAGAGAAAAAAAGAAAGGAATGAAGTATTCTCCTCGTAGTAAACGACTCAGTGGTATCAATGTATATATGACAAACACCCCTACAGATATTGTCCCGATGGGACAGGTACATGACTGGTATTCTTTGCGTTGGCAAATCGAAATTTTATTTAAAACGTGGAAGTCATTCTTTCAAATTCATCATTGTAAAAAGATAAAACCAGAACGATTGGAGTGCCATTTATATGGTCAATTGATTGCCATTCTACTCTGTTCTTCTATCATGTTTCAAATGCGCCAATTGCTCCTCATGAAGAAAAAACGAGAGCTTAGTGAGTATAAAGCCATATATATGATTAAAGACTATTTTCTTCTTCTATTCCAAACTATACAAAAAAACACCCAAGAGCTATCAAAGGTTTTACTTCGCCTGTTCAATCTCCTACAGCAAAACGGGCGGAAATCTCATCGATATGAGAAAAAACGGTCTTTGAT
>NZ_QPEL01000159.1:0-4324 GCF_008368965.1 Bacillus sp. AY2-1
CAGCGAAAGCAAAGAAGTTATTAGAGGTATATGTAAGCTCTATATAGGAAGGAGAATTTTGAAATTCTATTGATAAATCAAGTAATTGTAATAGCCCTTATTTAGAATAATAATTTCAAAATCAATAAAATTTAGAGTAGAAGGAGCAAGAGCAAATTATTATGAATAAACAAATAGGTTTTATCGGATGTGGAAACATGGGTATTGCTATGATAGGTGGGATGATTAAAAAAAATATAGTTTCTCCAGATCAAATAATTTGTTCAGATTTAAATGTCATTAATTTAAAAAATGCTAGTAATGAATATGGCATAACTATAACTACTAACAACAATGAAGTCGCTAACAGCGCTGACATTTTAATTTTATCAATCAAACCAGATTTATACTCATCGGTAATTAACCAAATAAAAGATCAAATAAAAAATCAAATAAAAAATGATGTAATCGTTGTAACTATTGCTGCAGGAAAAAGTATTAAGAGCACTGAGAATGAATTTGGTAGAAAGTTGAAAGTTGTTAGAGTAATGCCTAATACACCGGCACTTGTTGGAGAAGGAATGTCTGCGTTATGTTTTAATGAAATGGTTACAGAAAAAGATATAAAAGAGGTACTGAACATATTTAATATTTTCGGCCAGACGGAGGTCATAAATGAAAAACTAATGGATGTTGTTACATCTATTAGTGGTTCTTCTCCAGCATATGTGTATATGTTTATAGAAGCCATGGCAGATGCTGCTGTACTTGGCGGTATGCCGAGAAAACAAGCTTATAAATTTGCGGCTCAGGCTGTATTAGGTTCTGCAAAAATGGTATTGGAAACAGGAATACATCCAGGTGAATTGAAGGATATGGTTTGTTCTCCAGGTGGAACGACGATAGAAGCTGTAGTAACGCTAGAAGAAAAAGGTTTAAGAACAGCTATCATTTCAGCTATGAAACGTTGTACGCAAAAATCTATGGAAATGTCTAGTTTAACTAGTAAGTGAGAAGCGAATTTATATAATATTTCAAATCTATTTAATGTAAAAGAAATATTATGAGGCTAGTTAATAACTAAGTAAATTTATATACAACACTAACGAGAAGAATAAACCTTATTTTAAAGGGGATACAGAAAATATGAGTAATTTACTAAAAAAGAAATCCGTTACACAATTGTTGGAGCATAATCAAAGCAAGACTTTAACGAAAACATTAGGAGCATTTGATTTAATTATGTTAGGGGTAGGCTCGATAGTTGGAACGGGTGTTCTTGTGTTAACTGGATTAGTAGCAGCAAGAAATGCTGGTCCAGCAGTTGTTTTTTCATTTATACTTGCAGCAATTATATGTGGATTTATAGCATTATGTTACGCGGAAATTGCTTCTACACTCCCGGCGTCTGGTAGTGTATATACGTACTCATATGCAACAATTGGCGAGTTTGTTGCTCATCTAGTAGGTTGGTCATTGCTGTTAATATATATCGTGGCAACAGCGGCTGTCGCTGCTGGATGGACAGGCTATTTCCACAATTTAATAAAGGGATTTGGATTAGAGATACCTAAAGCTCTAGTAACGATTCCTTCGCATGGTGGTATTGTGAATCTACCAGCAGTAATCATTACATTGATATTAGCATGGATGTTATCCCGTGGTACGAGGGAAAGTAAACGAATCAATAATACAATGGTATTGATTAAAATTGGAATGATTTTGTTGTTTATTACGGTTGGTATATTCTATGTAAAACCAATGAACTGGATACCAATTGCACCATACGGTTTAAGTGGAGTTTTTACGGGTGGAGCAGCTATTTTATTCGCTTTTACGGGTTTTGATATATTAGCAACTTCAGCAGAAGAAGTAAAAGACCCGAAACGTAATCTTCCGATCGGTATTATTGCATCATTAATCATATGTACAATTATTTATGTTATGGTATGCCTTGTTATGACAGGAATGGTTTCCTATAAAGAATTAAATGTCCCTGAGGCAATGGCTTATGTAATGGAAGTTGTAGGACAAGGAAAAGTCGCTGGTGCAATTGCTGCAGGTGCTGTAATTGGCCTTATGGCTGTTATTTTTTCCAATATGTATGCGGCAACACGAGTATTCTTTGCAATGAGTCGTGATGGATTGTTACCGAAATCATTTGCGAAAGTTAATAAGAAAACTGGAGCACCCACTTTTATAACTGGATTGGCAGGAATAGGGAGCTCTATAATAGCTGGGTTTATTGATTTAAAAGAATTGGTTAATTTAGTTAATATCGGTAGTTTGGTGACGTTTGCGTTAGTTTGTCTATCAGTTATTATTCTACGTAAATCACACCCAAATTTAAAACGTGGATTTATGGTACCTTTTGTACCTGTATTACCAAGCGTTTCAATTGTATGTTGTTTGTTTTTAATGCTAAATTTACCGTTAAGGACATGGATGTACTTTAGTATTTGGATTACTATTGGGGCAGTCATATATTTCTTTTATTCGATAAAACACAGTAATTTAAATGAGGAAACGATCTCGAAATTACATGATAAAATTGCGAGATAATAACGATAGAAAATTTTATTAATAATCATATTGATAGTTGAGTAACATAGAAACAGTTTTTTGACATTTAGCAAGAGATAAAATAAGAGATGCTAGGGCAGCTAAGTACTTTTTTAGAAACCTTGCTTGTTTTTTACGATTTAAAACTGCTAAGGAGAGAGAAGTATGAGTGAATTGCATTTTATGAGTATAGAAGAATTGGATAATAAATTGAAAAAATCTGACAGTGGTATTTATTTCATTAAAGATTATAATGACAATATTATTTATGTAGGCAAGGCTTTTAGTATAAAAAGTAGAGTATTAGCTCATTTTAATAGTTATTCCAATATTGAGGAATATGTACATTTATTTAATAAAGTAGCGTATCTCATTGAAGATAGTTTGTTAAAACGCTCATTGTTACAAGTTACTTATATGATTAAATATAAACCAGTATTAAACAAAGAAGTACAAAAAGAATTCCCAGAGTTGTATACTCAATACATTAAGCAGACAAATAAAAAATCTATGTTGTTAGAAATTGATGAAGCTAAAGAAAAAGGGGAGGAGTTAAAGAATAAATTAGTAAAATTAGTGGGTGGAAAAACTATGTTTTATGACATAATTTCTCTGTTAAACAATGGATATAACTATCATGTTCTCGCAAAAGTATTGAGCATAGAACTTCAAACTTTAATTATAATAAAAGAACACCGAAATAAATTCCCGATACCACATAATTATAAGAGGACAATAAAACATCAAGATATAATGTATGCTTTATCTGGAAAAAAGAATTTAAGTACTTCAAGGTTAAACACTTAACTTTAAAATAGTAAATTCGTTGCTTTTGTAGCTTTTATTGTTATATTGAAATGTAATGTACATTTGTGTTTCAAATTTAATTGGTGGAATAAGGGGAGGGAAAGGGTTCCTATAAAAATACTGGAAGAAATTAGGTCGCTTATGCATAAATAGCATAAGTAGGCACATGTTATTTATAAATATATTGGAAGTGCAATTATAAATATTCAAAGATACGAAAGTAATACAAAGGAAATTCTTATTTCTGCTACTACAAGTACTATTGAGCAAATGAAGTATGAAATTGCTTTTGAACTAAGAGTCACACTGGGACCTGATACATCACATCATCTGCAAATGGTTCGGATCGGTGGAGAGTTTACAAAACGCTTAGTTTGAATGGCTGAAAAACAGTTAACAGGTCAATACAGATTACACTAAGAAAATAATCCGTATATATACGGATTATTTTTCCTTTAATTTACAAAAAAATAAATTTCGAAATTGAAAAAACCTCTCAGATTCCTTTGTAATAATCTTTTTTAGTTGTGTTAATGACATAGGTATCGAAAGGTGGTAAATTTGATACGAACGATGTATGATCCCTTAAAAGGGTTTTTGTGTTATTTATAATTTTAATTCCATAATACTTAAGCCGATATAATAAAATGTTTTATGTCTAAATTGATATAAAGTAATAATCATTAAGTGATATTTCTTTTTTTATAGAATAAGTAAAAACTGATACTGTAGTAATTACTGTTTTGAGATCAATTTACTGTGTACCTTAATTATTGAAGTTTTTTGTTGATTAACAACTATTGTGTTTGGAAATTAATAATAAGTTTATCCCGCTATTTGCCGGGCAGTAAGACCCCCACCTCAAAATTCAGCGGAAGCAAAGAAGTTAGGTGGGGGATCAACTGTCTGTAAAAGCCCGATTTGTGTGGGCTAATAATCAGTGGGGGATGAACAAAACCCCCACTGATTAAAGTTT